>CAZUYF010000041.1:0-11968 GCA_964624675.1 uncultured bacterium | reverse complement strand
GAACCCATGTTGCCCACAACCATATCACCGGTTGAAAGACCTATTCTTGTGAACAATTCTGAATACCCTTCCTGTACCAGCAGGCGGTTCATTTCAGTATGGGCATCATGGCATCGAAGGGCGGCTGAACATGCCCGCAGGGCATGATCGGATAATCGCAGAGGAGCGCCCCAGAAGGCGATGATAGCATCACCTTCAAATTTATCAACAGTCCCGCCTGTTTCGAGGATAATATCCGTCATGGTTGTGAGGTAACGGTTGATAAGTGATACGAGGTCTTCAGGTGAAAGCTTTTCTGAAATCCCTGTGAAGCCCCAGATATCGGAGAAGAAGACGGTCATGTTTCTCTTATCGCCCCCAAGAACCAGAGTTTCAGGATGCTCTGTCACCTGTGCTACAACGTCCGGTGAGAGGTACTGGGAAAAGGCGTTCCTGATCTCCTGCTTTCTTCGGTTCTCCGAGCTGAAGAGAAAAATACCACCCGCAAGAATGGTCAGTATACCTGAAGCTGCAGGCCATACTGTCTCGAGCCATATACCACCGCGGAAAAGCAACAGAGAGACTACAAGAAAAAGGAGAGTCGGCAGGATTGCGAGGAGCGCTCCCAGAGGAATTCGATTGAGGGCAGAAAGAAAGAAGGCTGCAAGTAGTGATATGACAAGCGCCATCATTAATGATACCCACGATGGGTACCTTCTTATATAGTTTTCATTCATAATGTTATCAACAGCAGTTGCCAGAACTTCAACACCAGGACACTGCGGTGAATAAGGTGTTGGTTTAAGATCGTACAGAGCAGGTGCGGCGTAACCGAAAAGAACGATTGCTTCGTTGAAAATTGTCGTATCAACAGGACAGGGCTGCCCTGTGGCTCGCGCGTTGAGAGCGGCGGTAAGATCTGCGAGGGGAACGCTGGTATAAGTTCCCGCAGGACCGTGATATGCTAGCTGCAGTCTGCAATTGTCCGAGGTTCGCAATGTGATATCACCCATGGTGAAAATATCCCCGTTTACGGAGATGTCCGGACGATCAAGGGCAAGCCAGGCTAGAGCAACAGGCAGGGAGGGGGCAATTCCCTCCGGAGTTGATGTAAGTAGCCGGACGCTTCTGAAAACACCGTCAGGGTCCTGCCTGTCGGAGGTGCTTCCGAGTATTTCGGCGCCTCTGGCGATCATCCGGGTTGGAGGAGTGCAGTACCAGGCGGAATCAAGTTCCGCAGAGTCGATGGGAATATCTATGATGGCGTTATCAGGTATCAAAGATCCCTCACGTTGAAGAAGAGCCATGACGAATACGGTGCTTCCAACGGATGCTACTCTGCCGAAGACGCTGTCCTCGACAGCTGAGTAAACTGATGGAACATCAAAAAGAATATCGAATGCTACCGCTCTGGTTCCCCAGTCCTGAAGCATACTGAGAGTTTCTGAATAGAGCTGTCTCGGCACGGGCCATGGTAGAACGTCCATAGACCCGCCATCAAGAAGAACAAGAATTATGCTGCTGTCCGCTTCGTTCGGCGTTGGAGAGAGCCTGAAACGAAGATCAAGCGTGCTGCGTTCGAAATTCTCAAAGAAATCAAATTCTGAGAGACCCCATAAAGACAGCGTTACAAGAATAGCGATGAGGGCGACCATGAATGTTCTCATCAGTCTGCCGCCCGGCGAGAAGCCTTTAGTCAAGGGGTACTTCTTCCGGATCTATTTTTCCGATATCGATAAAGTAATCTCTCAATGCCAGAACTGCTTCTCTGTAAAACTGAGTGTCGATTCCACTGATCAGGAGGTTAAGTGTTTTCTTCATGGTGTAGGGTTCCCGGTAATGTCTTTTCGCTGAGAGTGCCTCAAATACATCGGCTACGGCAATTATCCTGCCTCCGATTGATATTTCATCTCCCTTCAGACCATCGGGATATCCTTTTCCGTCAACCCTTTCGTGGTGCTGGGACGCGAAGACTGGAACCTGTTCAAGTTTTCCGTCGAATTCTATTGAAGAGAGTATGATCTTTGTGTGCTGAACGTGTTTTCTAAGTATTACGGTCTCTTCTTCTGTCAGTGATCCCGGTTTCTTGAGTATGCTGTCCGGAACGGCGATCTTGCCGTAGTCGTGAAGGAGGGCTGCGTAATAGATCGCTTCACTTGTTTCGCTGTCGATGTTCATGTATTCGGCTATCTTACCGGACAGAAAAGTAACATCGAAACTGTGCCCTGCAGTAAGGGGGTCCCTTGCCTCGATGGAGACTGTGAGGGCTTTTATGAGACCTTCGAACATCCGTTCGCGGCCCTCAAGAAGCCTGACATTATCTATGGTTACGGCAGTTTCAGAGGATACTATCTCCAGAAACTCCGCATCCTTATCGGTGAAATTGTCATCCCACTTATTGATAACCTGGAATACACCTATGCAGTCCCCTGAAGGGTTGATTATGGGTGCGGTTATCATGTTCCTTGTGATGAAACCCGTTGTCTTATCAATGGTTTTGTTGAATCTGTTATCTTTTGCGACATTGTGCAGTATAAGCGTTTTCCGGCTCCGGAAGACTGAACCTGCGATACCATGACTGGCGTTGAACCGGATCTCCTCCATCTCACCTTCTGCGACGTAAGACCAGAGTTCATCGGTCTTTTTGCTGTACAGGAATACAGTTGATCTCTCAACATCCAGAACCTTGCTGGTCTCTGATGCCAGAAGAGTGATAAGGGAATGGAGGTCTCTTACGCGGCTGATGGCCCTTGTAATTCTCAGGAGCGACTTCAACTGAATGGCTTCGATGTTATCGTTGTTGAAAAGCATTACATCTCCCGGTGACGGGTCTTAACAAGTCCTTTCAAAGAGCACTGCGGATAGATGGCTTAGAAGTTAATCTAACAGGTAATAGTTTACCGGGGGAGTGAAGTTATTCGGGAAGGACTTCGAAGAAATCCTGGATCTTCCATGTATCCTGCTCTGATATTATTTCCAGATAGATCGTTTTCCTCTCTCCGAAGACACCGTAATGTATCGGAACGAACATCCTTCCCGCATGTTCTACCGGTTCTTCAGGCATGAATCCGAAGATAAGTATCAGACCGGACACAGTTGGATTGGAAAGAATCTCGGTCATCAGCTGCTTTCCGTCCATCTCTTCCATTTCACTTATTTCAATCTGAAGCCCGAAATATAGGAGTACTCTGCTGACCTGTTCTGGATGGTTTGAAAGAACCGAATCCACCATCAGAATTGCATCTTCGGATATCATGTCAACAGCTGCGGGTACGTTCCCCTCCAGAATAGAATCCTTGAACGCAGGGACAATTTCACCCGAATCGGTGAAGGAGGATATAAACACCAGTACCGTAATCATTCCTTGAAACATATTCTCTCCAATATTAATAAATTACTGCAGACTCCCTGAACTGGCCTGCAAAACGTATAATTGTTGCTCGCCAGTAATCTACGGAATGGAGTTAAAGAATGTCCAGCGTACCGACCGTCGCAATAGTCGGCAGAGTTAATGTAGGGAAGTCCACACTGTTCAACCGCCTGGCAGGCAGTCGGGTAGCGATAGTCGATGACCAGCCCGGGGTTACGAGAGACAGGAAGATGACCTGGGCACACTGGACCGGGCAGGATTTCCTGATAATTGACACAGGAGGGCTTGACCCCGGCAGTGAAGACGCCTTTCAGGAAAGCATTGAAAAGCAGATAAACCTGGCGCTTCTGGAAGCTGATGCTGTAATTCTCCTGGTCGACGCTACTTCCGGCATCCATCCATTCGATATTGAAGCTGCGAAGCTGGTAAGGAAAACAGGTCTGCCATCTTTTCTTGCGGTTAACAAGGTTGATAACAACCCCAGGATGGACCTTGTTCCGGAATTCTACAGTCTCGGTCTTGGGAAGCCGTGGCCGGTAAGCGCCCTGCACGGTCACGGATCGGGTGACCTGCTTGACGCTGTTGTTTCGGTTCTCCCGAATTCTTCGAAAATTGAATACGATGGTCTGTCCCTGGCAGTCGTTGGTAGACCTAATGTTGGTAAAAGCTCGATTGTCAACAGTTTGTGCCGGGAGGACAGAAACATCGTAACAGATGTTCCCGGTACAACGAGGGATTCAATCGATACGATGATTTCATGGCACGATGAAGAGATAAGGATCGTGGATACTGCAGGACTACGAAGAAAATCCCGAAAAATGGATGATGTTGAATTCTACAGCACTGTAAGAGCATGGAAATCCATTGCAAGAGGGGATGTTGTACTCGTTATGCTGGATGCTTCCGAGTACCCTGTTCAGCAGGATATAAGAATCGCGGCAAAAGCCTGGGACATGGGTAAAAGTGTGATAATCGGTGTTAACAAAATAGATCTTGGAATAGATAAAGAACTCTGGAAAGCAGCCATAATCCAGCGCTTCAATCAGGCGAAAAATATGCCGATTATTTTCTTCTCAGCCATGACAGGGGAAGGTGTGGGACAAATACTTCCAACCGCCTTCGATGTCGGGAAGAAACGTGAATTGACTCTTTCGACCTCCAAAATCAACAGGTGGATACAGGATGCCGTTGAGGAAGTTGGGCCGCCTTCACCGAGAGGCAAGCCTGTTAAACTCTTCTATGCTACTCAGGTCGGTGAGAGACCTCCAAGAATCCTGATATTCGCAAATCACCCCGCGGACATTCCGGAAAACTACCGGCGCTACATTGAGAACAGCCTAAGGAATCGTATAGGTATGAAGGGGGTTCCTCTGAAGATCATCTATAGAAAGAGACAGCACTGATATGAACCTATGGCCCGGTATTATCTACCTTGTTGCTGCATTTCTATCAGGTTCGGTGCCATGGTCATGGATTCTGGGTAAAATCCGGGGAAATGATATCAGAAATGAGGGCTCGGGAAACACTGGCGCTACGAACCTGTTCCGGGTATGCGGCAGAGGAGTCGGCATTGCCGGTCTGCTTCTGGATGCACTCAAAGGAGCACTGCCTGTTCTTGCGGCTAAACACGGAATAACAGGTGTATTGCCTCCAGTCGGAGACTGGTTACTGGCGCTGACGGCTATTTTTGCTGTTATCGGCCATGTTTTCAGCCCCTGGCTTGGATTCAGAGGAGGAAAAGGAGTGGCAACAACTCTTGGCGTGCTGCTGATCCTGTCCCCCCTTACTCTGGCCTCGGGTCTTGTTGTGTTCGCACTTGTTCTTTCAATAACCAGATACGTTTCTCTCGGGTCCATATCCGCGGCAGTGGCCGTGATACCTTTTGTGTTCATATTTGAACCTGACAGGCTACCTGTCCAGATAATCATATGCCTTGTTGCAGTTCTGGTTATTGTGCGACATAAAACGAATATTGTAAAACTTCTGCATGGAGAAGAGAACAGATTCAGTTTTCATGGTGGCAGTAATGAGTAAATGGAAAATGGGAAGACTGATCCTTCTCATGGAAAGCCTTGTTGCGAAGGATCTTAAAGTAAGGTACAAAAGATCAGTACTCGGCTTCGCCTGGTTTCTTCTCAAACCCCTTTTCAGTATGGTGGTCTACTATTTCGTATTTACAAGGATTCTGAGGTTCGGCGGCGCTATACCACACTTCTCACTCTTTCTTCTGACAGGCCTGCTTCCGTGGAATTTCTTCTCCTCATCCCTGAGTGCCTCTACATCCAGCCTCCTTGATAATCACAGGCTGATAAGGAGCATCTATTTCCCAAGGATGGCACTTCCGGCAGCTGAGGTAGCGGCTAACCTTATTCACCTCCTGCTGGCGCTTCTGGTTCTGGAGACCCTGCTGATTATCTTCGGACATTATCCTGGATTATCGATCATTCTTATACTCCCTGCACTTGTTCTTCTGACAATGATGACAACCGGAATAGCAATGCTTCTTTCAATAGGGAATGTCTTCTATAGAGATGTCAAACAGTTCATAGAAGTTCTGCTGCTGGCCTGGTTCTACGCGTCTCCAATAATTTATCCGCTGGACTCCATCGGTGTTGATATAATTCAATCCTCCCGCCTGGTGCAGATACTCAAATTCAATCCCATATCCGGCTTCATGGAGATCATGCATTCCATATTTTACGCGGGTACATGGCCGCCGTTGTGGTGCTGGATATCGCTGGCTTCATGGTCAATCTTTTTCCTGCTTGCGGGTATGGCCGTTTTCTGGAAGGCCGAACCTGTGGTTGTAAAGGAATTATAGAATGAAACCAGGTGGAATCCGCATGACTAACGTTACGCTGGATTACAGGCTTTATCACGACAGGGCGGTTACTCTCAGGGAAACTATGCTGAATTTCTTCAATAGAAAAACCAGGATAGAGCATTTCAGAGCCCTGGATGATGCCAGTTTTAATATCGAACCTGGTGAATCCGTTGCTGTAATAGGATCCAACGGTGCCGGAAAATCAACAACGCTCAAAATACTTGCAGGCATTTATAAACCCACTTCAGGAACATCGGATTCGGGTGGAAGAATCGCTTCACTTCTTGATCTGGGAGTAGGTTTCCATCCGGATCTTACAGGGGAAGAAAACCTGATGCTTAACGGCGCTCTGCTCGGACTGAACAGAAATGAGATGAAAAAGCTGGTTCCCGAAATCGCGGATTTTGCACAGCTGGAGCGCTTTATGGATACTCCTGTTAAATACTATTCCAACGGCATGTTCATGAGGCTCGGTTTCAGTCTGGCGACTGCTGTTGATCCGGATATACTGCTTATTGATGAAGTACTTGCTGTAGGTGATGTTGGATTTCAGGATAAATGCTACGAGCGCATTTGTGATTTCCAGGAAAAGGGGAGGACGATTATTTTCGTCTCCCATGACCTTGAAGCCGTTTCAAGACTCTGCCGAAGGGCGATCTGGCTGCACGAAGGCCGGATAAAGATGGATGGAGCTGCGGAGGACGTTCTATCGGGATATCTTGAGACCACGCAGAATAGGCATATCGATGCAACTGCAAGCCCGAAGGAATGGGGCAGCAGGGAAATATGGTTCGATTCTGTCATCATCAGAAATGCGGGCGGTGCCCCCTCCAGCACATTCCGAAGGGGAGAGAAGATAGTAGTTGATACTTTAATAAAGAGTCGACTTCCTTCGATTGTTGATAATGTGATATTCGGCTTTTCGATACACAGGATAGATGGTGAAACGGTGATAGGAACGAATAATCTTGAGATGAACCAGCCGCTGCTTAGTCTGCATGGATCGAGCAGTTCCAGGATCGAGATCGATCTGAATATTCTGGAGCCGGGAACATATCTTCTGGGGCTTGCCCTTACCGATCCGGAAGCAAAGAAAGATTATCACTGGCAGGAGTTCTTCTATACCATAACATTGCTGGAGGAGAGGAAGGATCCGCCTCTGAGGCTTTCTGAAGCTGTCTGGATCGGGGAATGAAACTGATCCTTAAATACAAGTATTCCATTATCGTTCTGGCGGTTCTGGTACCCAGGATCGTATGGTTCATCCTCCTTGGAGGGGATCTGCCCGAACCCCCGAGGGATCAGGGATTTTATATATCGATAGCCGGGAGGATTGCCGAAGGCGACGGAATCTCCTACAGCAGAGAAATGGGTTTGCTCAGAAGCACAATGACCAGAGAGGTCGAGTTCTTAAATACCTGGAGTCAGGACCCTGAGTACATGTTCGGCATTATACCTGTTGAAACCCCCACAGCTTCAATCGAGCCCGGATACCCTATTCTTCTTGCGTCTCTCTTCATGATAACCGGACCATCAACAGGAGCCGTATTTTTTCTGAATTCGATCTTTGCGCTTCTTGGGGCCTGGGCAGTCTGGAAACTTACAGCGGAGAACTGGGGAGAGAAACAGGCTCTGCTCGCGGCGCTGATCTGGTCTCTTTATCCTTATTACATCTATTACAGCGCTTACGCGATGACAGATATGATCCATATTTCACTGCTTCCGCTCATCATCCTGATGACCTTGAGATCAGCCTTTAAAACCGGAGCCGGCTTCGCTTCCGGCCTTGCAGCAGGTCTTCTATTCCTGATCAGGAGTACCGCTGTTTTCCTGGTGCCGCTTCAGCTTATCTGGCTCTTTGTTAGGAAAAGATGGAAATCTGCGGTGCTGGTCATGGCAGGTTTTGCAGTATGCTGCGTTCCATGGGTTGTCCGAAATCAAATGGTTCTTGGAAGTCCTGTCCTTATGCCTACAAAGGGCTCACTTAATCTGTGGATGCGTAATAATCCATCCCTTCTGGCCATTGAAGGGATAACTATTCCCGGTTTCATCGAAGATGGTATTAACAGGAGGGAGCTGCTTGCGTATCCTCAGATGGAGGGGATTGATACGGAGCTGGGTCGAAGCCGGCTTTTAATGGATAGAGCAAAGGAATTCATCTTCTCGAACCCATTACTGTTTTCATATCTGACAGTCCTGAGATTCGGACTTTTCCTCTCTCCAATAGGTGGAACAATCGAGAATCCGATCGCGAAACTGGCGGGTTTATTGATTTATCTCCCAATGCTTCTCATAGCTGTGCGGGAAGCATTCAGGCGGAGAAGGGACGGAAGGATACTCCTTCTTGTATGCGTTTTCATTATGTATCTCGGTCTTCATTCGCTTGCTCACGGTGGAGTAAGGTACAGGCTCCCGGTTGATACGGTTCTTATCGTACTGACAGCACTCTTCGCAGGTCGAAGAGCGGGATGGAGGGAAAATGGGCTCAGTCCAGCCGAAGGTACAAGTGAAATATGAAGGTGTTTGTAACGATAGATGACCTTGGAATGGCTGCGGGTGTTAACAGCGCAGCTGAAATACTTCTTCCCCTGGGTGTGGTTCATTGCCTGAGCATAATGGCTACCGGTTCCGAATTGCATGAAGCTCTTGAACTTGCCCGAAGTTATGATGTTGCTGTATCCGTACATCTTAACTGTGTTCAACCTCCCTTTCTTGTCGAGGATGGTTTTCCAGCTTCACATTCTGCATGGTTCAGAAAGGGCGCGAAGTACGCTGAAAAAGTCAGAAATGAGTGGCGGAGCCAGATAGAGAAAATCCTTTCAGCAGGACTTACGGTTTCGAGGCTGGACAGTCACCAGCATGTTCACAACGCTGCCGGGTTGAGGGAGGTCATTCTTGACCTTGCGGTAGAGTACGGAGCAGGAACAGTGCGGGCAGCAGTCCTTCCTGACAGGTTTCGAAGACCCTCGTGCTTCATCCTTGACATGCTTGGAAGAAAACTGGTGAGATCAGCTGTCAGCCGGGGCATCGGGACGCCTGATCTGATGCTGGGATTTTCGAGCAGTGGTAACATCTGCAGTGATTACCTCGAGAGTATTGATGGAAGTATAGAAGGTGATGGGATTGCTGAACTGGTCATGCACCCGGCAACTGCACCTGTATGGGCATCAACACAGACCGATGAGCTGGAGCTGATACGGTCGGAATGGTTTGCCGAATGGTTGAAAAGACACTTGTAAAAAGAATTCTGCTTATCGCTCTTGTTGCGCGAATACTCGTATTCGGCGCAGCTTCTCAGGGTGTATTCCTGATTGGAGAAGGCAGGACACAGGCTGACCTGGCGCAGAATATTCTGAATGGAAGAGGCTTTATGCTTTCCGAAAGCATGCTGCATCCTGAAAGGGAAGCAGAGGCTCCTCCTATGTTTCGCAGATCCTTTGAATTTTACAGAAGGGTAGATGGCTATTATGGAGCCCTGAGACCCGGACAGCCGACGATATTCCTTGTGCCTGGATACGCAATTTTCATGGCCGGGATCTTTGGAATATTCGGAATCGGCAATTACCTTGCGGTAAGGGGTATTCAACTGATCCTTGGGCTTATTACCGTCTTTTTGGGCCTCCAGATCGCCAGGCGCTTCCTGTCGGGCCGCTACCTTTATCTGGCGGGACTGTTTTTCGCGCTTAATCCATTTGAGCTCTACTACGAAGCAATTCCAGCAACACAGGCAATTTTCTCTCTTCTCTTTCTTCTGAGTGTTCTTCTGTCTCTGAGGATACTTAAAAGCAGCCTTGATGGCGGTAGATTCCTGTTAGAAGCGTCCTTGGCCGGATTAGTCTGGGCGCTTGCTTTCTATGTCCGTCCTGCTGCACTGCCGGTAATGCTCTGGTTATTGCTGATACTGCCCTTCACACCTGTTCTGAAGAGAATTACAGATAAATTCAAAGGCGTTATCGGAACCGGGGGAGACAATCGGTGGTTCTCCAGCAGGGGTTTCATTTCGGCAGTCATTGTTCTGACGGTGTTTTCTATACTAATGCTTCCGTGGGGACTGCGGAACAGAGATATCTCCGGAACATTCCGCATTATGCCGGTGCAGGGAGGGGTCAATCTATGGGAGTACAACGGAAGAATATTCACTGATCATTTCGAGAATGAAGCGGAGGGTGCACTGCTGCTCTACGGTGATTTAAGAGAGGAGTATATAGGAAAGCTCAACTCCCCGGAACTTGCTGAGTTTCCGGAATTCAGGGATGAGCCGGAGTGGGTAAGGGACGAAATCCTGTACAAAAGAAATATCCGTTTCATGCTTGAGAATCCCGTACTTACGATAAGACTGATATCTCTCCGATTTGTTGAATTTTTTAAACCGTTCCCTCTTAACTCATTCTCTCCGCTGTATACTCTTGCCGGCCTGCTGGCGCTGTTCTGGGTATTGTTCTTCCTCTGGGGAGGAGCGGTAAGATGTTCCTTTGAGAATGGTTCTGAAGGGTTCTTCCTTGCAACGCTTGTTGCGGGATATTCACTTATGCACCTGCTTACCGCTTCGGGTACTCCCCACAGAATAGCGATCGATTCTCCCATGGCTATACTTGCCCTCTGCGGCATTAGATACACCGTACTGCGATATATGACCTGGAGGGAACTGAAGCATGAGGGATGAATCTCCTGTTCTTCTTGTTAAAACGCATGCCTTCGGTGATGCGCTGCTCTGCACCCCGGTTGTACGGGAACTTATAGAGAGCAGAGAAGCTGAATACTGGGTTCTTACCGGTTATTCCGCTGCCGCAGTATGGGAGCGGTTTCCAGGAATAGATCGAGTATTTGTTGCTCCGGTACCTCCTGCTTCAGGTATCAGTGGTTCTCTGAATCTTGCACGATGGAGTATAAGGAACAGAAAAATTCTGAAGAATGTGAAGGACTCCTTCATTTTTCAGGGTTCCCCCGCTATTAGAAGGTGGGTGAGGTATCTCACGGGTTCGGCTGTAAGATCCTGTGGGGGCGTCGCACTGGGACAATGGGAAACAGTATTTCCGATGGTCAGTACCGATTACGCAGGATACTCGTATTCGAGAACTGCCGGCGTAACCCCTGAAAACTGGCGCCCTGTATTCCCGGTCAGAGAAAAGGAAAGTGAATGGGCTTCAAACATGCGGCTTTCCCGGCCTCTCTTTGCAATCGCTCCAGGTGGAGGAAAAAATCCCAGAGATACCGTACTTGAGAAAAGATGGTATCCCGAGAGATATGCCGTTATTGCTGATCGGCTCATCAGCGCTGGATTCAATATTATTCTGTTAGGAGGAATTGATGACAGGGAGGTGGCGCAAGAGGTGAAAAAGCAATGCAGGGCTTCACTACTTGATATGACCGGGAAAACAACATGGGGGCAGACTGCCGCGCTTCTTGACAGATGTCACGGGTTTCTTGGCGCTGACAGCGGAACTGCGCATCTTGCAGCGGCACGAGGAATCCCGTCGGTAGTGCTTTTCGGTCCCTCATCCCCCGGAACACTTTTTGCTGAGGGACTTATCAATCCCGTTCAGGGAATTGTGGATTGTTCACCATGCTATTCGAACAGCCTGTTTCCCGGTTGTATTCACCAGCGGGCTGTATGCATGGATGCTATCGAGACAGAAGTGGTCTGGGGAGCTCTGCAGAAAGTGATAAATGAGAATTACGGCAATTAACCCGCCTTTCATTACAGGGTACAGCCGTGGGCAGAGAAGCCCCGCTGTTACGAAAAGCGGTACGCTCTATTACCCGATCTGGCTTGCATACGCGACCGGAGCTCTGGA
>CAZUYF010000040.1:0-12034 GCA_964624675.1 uncultured bacterium | reverse complement strand
AGCGGCAGCAGCAGGGGGAAACCGGTCCAGAACGGGATGCGGATCATCGGTTTGTACATAACTAGAATTCCGGCTGCGAGGCCCAGCCAGAAGGCGGTGCACCTGGCGCACAACCCTGATACTCCCCATGGCAGAGCTATACATCGAGAAGGCATTCTGTGACAGGATGCGGAGAGTACCGGATCGATGAAATTCTCGCTGCTGCCCATAACTGGCCGGGCAATCGAAAACAGAAACATCAGGCCTGCAGGAACTCCAAGGAGAATGGCCAGCACCAGCCTGCCCCGACGAAAGCTGCTTTTCATGCGATCCCTAAGAAGGAGTTTATCTGGGTTCTTCTATCCAGATGATCCTTGTCTGGTTATCCGCTTCTATCTCTCCCAGCTCAGCTAAATATGCGGTAACTGCCTCCATAAGAGTAATGTCTGCAGGAACCACCTCATGCTCAAGCATAATCTCGTAACCTACATTGCCCTGAGCAAGATATCCTGTGGTGACGAATCGGTAAGTTCTTTCAAGGTCCAGCGGTTCCCCGCCTACTATCATATTCTCTATCTTCTCGCCGTCAGGCATCGCCTGATTACGATCGGCAGTAAGACCGCCTATTTCCATATCCCGGCGGCGTCCCTGCATACCGGTCTCGAGTATCGCCTTAAGTTCGGCTCCCGTCAGCTCCAGAATAAAGAGGTCCTCTTCGAATGGGATCGCCTGGTATACGACCCTTTGAGTTATTGGACCTCTCGGTATGGCAGCCCTTATGCCGCCGCGATTCATTAGCGCAACATCGGCATCGGTAATCCAGATCATTGCATCTGCGATCAGCCTGCCCATGGGATGTTCAGCGTTCCCTCTTGGTATCTGCTCGACGGCCTGGCCCAGCACCTGATCCATTCCGGCTTCGGCCACAGACCTGAAGCCTTCTATCATCTCCGCTATCTCAGGATCGGGCCAGAATTCATCGTGAAGAAGGCTGACATATTCCTCTCCCTCGGGGAGATCGTATCCGATCAGGGTCTTTGTATCGGTATCAATTGCCAGCCGGATACGGCCGATACCGGTTCCATTGGCGTATCCCTGGACTACCAGAGTATGGTTCACCGGGCTTACCCATGGTTCAGCGAATCCAAGATGAGTATGTCCTGATACTATAAGATCGATGCCGGAGACAAGGCACGTGAGTTCGGCATGATTCATGCTGAAATCTTTCGTATACTCCTCACCCGCGTTCCAGGCTTCGTAAACCCTTTCAAGGTATTTATCAGGATCTCCCGGCTGACCGAGATGGGATACCAGTATGATGATGTCGGCTCCCTGATCCTCAACTTCCTCTATATACCTTTCGGTACACTCAACTTCATTCAGGAAGATGAAATCACCGAGAAGCTCAGGAGTAACCAGCCCATAGGTATCTGGTGTAGCAAGACCTATGAAAGCTATCTTCACTCCATCGTACTCGATTATCTCGAAGGGAATAACCGGATAGGGGATCTCACCGGTTGTGGAATCCACAAAGTTCGTACAGATAACCGGAAAATCAGCCTGCTCGCAGAGATCCAGGGTATTCCATGTCCCATCGTCAAAATCATGATTGCCGAGGGTCATCATGTCGTAACCTGCGGCGTTCATCCATTCCATTACGAATTCTCCGCTTTCGTAGTTCCCGGTGGGTGTTCCCTGATAGATATCACCCACATCGATCAGAAGACAGTATTCACCATTGGAGCTGCACTCCTCCCTGACTCCATCAACGTAGGAGCATATATACGCGCCCCCACCGATCATGGGAGGGAAGTCGGGATTCATGAAAGTAGCTTCCCTCGGCACTATTCCGCCATGTATATCGTTTGTGTGCAGGATATTCAGATATATGGTGTCTGCGCCTGCCCCAAGGGTCAGGGCAAGCAACAGAACAGGTAGCAGTATTTTCACTTTTTCCTCCTGCCTACAAGTCAAATACTCGGCTGATAGAGAACATCACCTTAGTATCCGTTTCCTCAATGGTCAGGCTGTCTCCAGAAGCGAATGATGGAAGACCGGTAATCTCGGTTTGTCTCCATCTGTCAGGAGAGAAACTTGCCCCGAGGTCAAGGTTCCATTCGCCTACACAGAAACCCAGCCCCGTCGTGAAATTCATTCTGTCAAGAGCGCTGGCTATACATGAACGTCTGTAACCGAAGCCGAACCTTGCCACCGGACCTCCGGGA
The DNA here is from genome assembly GCA_964624675.1 of uncultured bacterium. GTDB lineage: Bacteria > Fermentibacterota > Fermentibacteria > Fermentibacterales > JCC-6 > Aegiribacteria. The sequence continues at coordinate 9,830 of CAZUYF010000040.1, read as the reverse complement.
AGCGTATTCTCAACTCCAGCATTAACTCCCCAGGAATTCTTCAGGCCAAGATTCTCTCCTTCGAATTCCAGAGAACCATCCGAACTCCAGAAGAATTCACCAGTGAATCTCGATCTCAAACTGTTTCCCGGAATGTAAATCGAGCCGAGCTTCAGCGTCATCGGCATATCCAGATCATAATCCGTTTCGGAAAGCACATTCCAGGTGATGGGATCGCCGTCAGTCTGGGGAGTGACCGAAAGGGGCATTGGATAATCAAGAGCTGCGCTGACGAAAACTCTGTTGTCAGGCGAGAACAGTATCGAACCTCTTGTAACGATACCGCTCACAGATTCACTTCGATGAGAATGTATACTGTCAAGAGAGGGATCGACATGTGTTACTTCCCATGTAACGTCCCGGGAACCCGTAACGTAACCCCCGGCAAGACCGAAGGAAAAAACATCAGAGGGGATAAAGGAAACAGCCATAGTGAACTCATTCAGTATACCGGATACGTCCAGTTTTTCATCTCCGGTTATTACGTAGGCTGCGTCCCTCATTGTACGCTCATAGGTGTACCCGTAAAACGCCGGTACTCTCCATCCGGCTGCAAACGCCAGGGATTCCGGAAGACCGCTCCAACCCCTGATGGCAAGAGCAACCCCGCCGGGAAAGAAACCGATACCTCTGTTGAATGCTATTTCAGACTCACCGATGGAGCTTTCAAACTGATCGTAAACGCGCCTGGTACGTTTCTCTACTAAGAAATCCATACCTGCCGCGAATTCAACCTGTAGCCCATGGTCTGAAATACCCAGAAGAGAGGGATTCGTCAGTATCCCAAGGGCGGAAACCTCCATAAAGCCGCTACCGCCCATACCGCAAGATACGGCTGAAGCGGAACCTACCGGGTTGCCGAGCCACATAACTTCGGGGAGCCCGGCGATCATAAACGATAATATTCCTGCTGCAATAATGCTCATTCTTCCTCCACCCTACCAGCGGAAATCCATCTGACATCGGATGCCATAATCTGTAACGTGATCGCAAAAATCCCTCACCGGGCTGCCCGGATCACCCTCATAATAGAAGGCATCATCGGGGTCGGGTCTGTACAGACCGGTTCGGGGATAAAATGTATCCTTCCTTAATACTCTCAGCCTGAACTGAAGATTGTCTGACAGATTGTTCTTTATGGTCACATATAATTTTGTGCCGTCACCATCGAGAAAATCTATTCCCATATCTTCGAATTCCCACTGACTCATCCCATTGGTGGACCAGAGTGTCGATCCGCCAAGAACGGAGAGGTTCTGGCTGAAATTATGCTCCCACCGGACGGCTATGTAACCGCCTGTCATCAATCTGTCATCACCGTACAGAGGATTAGGTGTAAGCTCAACCATCCCGTACCTCAACTGGACATCGAAGTAATCACTGTTCGAGGGCAGGAAGAAAGTCCTGAAGGTGTATTCAGTGGTGCGGGAAGTCGTGGGGATCACATCATGCATTTTGGTCTTTTCCTGGTATTTGCATTTGAGTCTGAACCTTATAGGGAAATCCGGCCGGTATTCAACCTCTCCCTGGAACCTGTGGTTATCAAAATTCCAGGGTATGGAACGCCAGATATCAAGGTAGACCTTTGTGAAAGTAATACTCCTGCTTACCTGAAAACGGCTCTCAACGTACAGACCCTCTTCGGGTTTGGGTGTTGGCCACTGGGCAAGCTGCGACGCTAAGGGGTCGCTGAGATAATAGGGCTTCTCGAAAACCGTATCATCGTATCTCAGCTGTTCTGTGAAACCTCGATTGTATGGGTTGCTGTATCCGAGATCGTAGTGCCTCCAGATCCCAAGGAGATAGAAGTAATCGTTCTGCCATCTTCCCCTTGCCAGCATGGCTTGCGCTTCGTTGTCCTGACGAACGAATTCCCCTTCCAGGCTAACATTATCAAGGATTGTCTGAGCGGAAATACTGACAAAGGAGGATGTTTCCCCTGCGGTCAGAATATCGTACTCCGGGCAATCCCAGTTCTGTGCGTCCCCGGGAATATCCATCGCCTCCGAGTCCGGTACAAGAGAATCACTGTATGTGATCCTCATCCCTCCAAGACCCAGTGCGGTGCCCGTGGGCAGATATCCGCCGAAATCGAAGAAGCCATACCCACCGAAGGTGGTTTCTTTCACAACATCCGCGTATGGCCATGTTCTGACGGTAGACATGACAAGTATGTTCGGTGTTCCGTCGATGCTCCTGAGCGCGTCCCTGCTGGAGTTCGAATAGAAACCGTAACCGAGGATCGGACCTGCCCGCATTTCAACTGCTCCGCCCATCAGGGCGAACTGTCGGGTGGAGGTAAGATCGGGGTACAGTCCCCATGTCCGGTACGTTGACCTGTACATCAGCTCATCGGAGTTATCGATCATGAGCCCCTGACCGAGAGAAATATTGTAGTTACCCAGTACAACCTGGTTCACAACCCCGATATTCTCCATCGAAACGAATCCCTTTGCTATATCGAACCTGTCATTCAGATCACCAAGTTCAATATCCGAGAAAAGTCCGAATCCGCTTGTGGAATTCCTGCCCCGGGATAGTCTGACACCCCCGCGGAACCTGTCACCCAGGCCCACACGAATGCGGTGCTCCCAGCCGGTTACGTTTACCGCCCCCAGCAGCTCGGTGTGTTCGCTGTCCAGCCGTTCGGTCCACGCGATGCTGTCCGCCTCGCTATACCCTCTTCCGCCCTCTTCAAGGTCACATATGGCAGAGTGGAGGTCACTGAGGATCATGCTTAATCCATCTTCACCGTTATCTCTGCCATCACCGCCATCAATGACCATCCTGTAGCTTCCGAAGAACTCCATGGAATGGAGATCACGTTCACGAACGGATACGTAATCCCTCAGGTTCCGGTATCCGTAATAAGTGAGATCGTCCGCATTCCGCAGAGAGTACACGCTGGAAACCGGACCCAGGGTGTTAAGCCTTCTTTCAACCGCGGCGGCATCTATGAGGCTGACCCTGTCCAGGCTTCGAAGCTGCCAGGATGTGGCCGAATTGATGGGAATGGGGCGAAGAAGGTAATTCTCCCACATGTCCACCGCGGCATCACCCGGCCCGTCTTCAGTGGCAAGCCTTTCCATGATGCTGATGATGTCAGGGGAAATCCTCCCCTCTGAAGGGGGGACCACTACGCAGATATTCTTGAGGTACTCAAGCTCCTCTGCACCGAACCCGGGTATCTCCATAACGTCGTAGACACTGAGGAGACCACCTGTTTCGTAGATAAATGTATAAAGGTCCGATGCCTGCTGTGAGTCGAGCCCTTCAAGCTCCTGCAGTTCCTGCAGTGTTGCCATGTTCAGATCGAACCCTCCCGGGACTACAAGACCCAGGCAGACAGCAAGTATCAGGCTAGAAATCATAAGTCACCCCGAACTGGTGAGTAAGGGCCAGCTGAGGATGAGTAATAACGGCATACTTGAGAGAAATACCTGCAATAGAAGTATCCAGACCACCGGAAATGGTGACAGGACTGCTCTGAACACCGGCCAGGATCGTTACAAACCCGAGTGGAAGAGACTGGCCCACATGAATTCTCATGCCATTGAAATCCCGTGAGAAAGTCAGAGCGGAAATCATGTCCGTTGCCGGCTCATATCGGAGCCCGACGTCAATTCTCCTCCTGAGGTATTCGGCGCTCTCCCCCAGCCTTGCCTGGAACGGGTTTCTTACCGACGCTGCAAGAAGCCATCGATTGTACATCCTTACCTGAAACCCCATATTCACCGCCATGGTGGTGGCGCTTCCGTATTCAGAAACTCCATCGGCAATCGATGCCCTGTAGATCACAGGCTGCAACCCGAATGACATATCACTCGTAAGCATTCCAGCCAGGGTGATGGCGGCCATCTGTTCGTTGTAGAGATCTCCACCGAAATAGCGGAGATTTACACCGACGTTCCATTTTTCGCTGAGATGAAATGCGCCGTCAATTCCATAGGTTCCTAAATCAATTATTGAAAACGGAAGCCTGCCGGAAATGGTGAGGGTTCTGTCGCCGATTCCCGCAATGGCAGCGGGGTTGAAAAGAGCCATTTCTGCTCCGAAAAGAACAACACCTGTGCCGCCCATGGCCTGGGAGGCAACGCCAATCTCAAGTTCCTCAAAAGCTGCACCTGACTGCCCTGCCAGAATCAGAAGTGCAAAGAAATATACTGCTGGTTTGATACGCATCATTGCCACCTCAATTCAGCGGAGCTGCTACGACAACGGTCTCAGTCGTCGTATACCGCTTGCCTTCGGAGTCCACTCCTTCCAGCAGAACCACATAGGGTCCTATTGGAAGTATTTCTCCGGAATCATTCTTTCCGTTCCACTGCACCACATCACCGGCAGGACGTGAATCGGCAAGATGCCTGACATCCCTTCCGGATCTGTCGAAAATGGTAAGTGTGAACCTCATGTCGGACGAACCGCCGTACTCCATATTCAGAATTTCACCAAGTGAAGGCGCAAATGGATTGCCGGTAAGCAGTGTAAGGTGAAAGCTGCTCGAAATAGAAGGTTCGTAGATCTGCAGATCGGACTGGTACCTGGGGATCAGCTGATAACCGCTGTCGTACGGCGGTTCGGAATCGTACTGACCTCCGATGCCGATCAGGAACAGGCGGGTTCCCGCTGTAATGCTCGAAACATTTATTCCGGTTGATTCGTTCACACGGACAGCAATGGCGGTCTGTCCGTTCCATACTTCAAAATTGTAACCTCCTCCTGCAGACTCGGGATTATTAGCAACGGTTACCCATTGTCCCGAGGCACTGCTTCCAAGCGCAAGAAGAAATCCTTCAACACCCTCACTGACACCCTGATTCAGACCGAGCAGAAGGGGCAGGGGAACTCCGGGTGTATCAATGTAAACAAAATCCGATGATGATGAAGGGGATATCTCAACCAGGCCGTTGTACTGCATGATCTCGCCGGTTATCCTCCATCGTTCTCCAGCCGTTATAGTTCCGGGGCTTGAAGAACTGTAAGCGTAAACGTTTATACCCGCAGTGGAATCCTGCACGTAGAAACTTAAACCTGTTGTAGAGAAAAGAGTCCCTTCGCAGGTAGCAATTCCTTCAACAGTCAATATTTCACCCAGATGATCGGGCATACCATCTCCATTGAGGTCTTCTCTGGCTTCCGCAATGGTTACCGTCTGGGCTCCGGCCAATCCGATGAACAAGGTAAGAATCAGAACCGGGAAACTATTTCTCATCGTCTCCCCTTTCATAATTGTGTATTAATCAATCCAGTTCGGACGCAAGCTCCGCATCTGCGAGCCTTGCAGCCCTTCCCAGAGCATCCTCTGCACTCATTCTTCCGTAGAGTGCGATTTCAACAGCTTCGGACAGAAACAATCTGCCATCGTACCAGAATGTTCTCTGCGGCTCGAATTGAGCGTACTCCACCTGAAGCATTACATCCATCAGTCCGGGGTACTTCTGAAAACGTTCCTGTATCTCGGGATAATCCAGGGAACTGCTGGTTGCCGGGATATAGCCGGTAGCAGCACTCCATCTTGCCTGCTGCAGGGGCTCTGTGAACCATTTGATGAATTCCCATGCGGCTTCCACTTCGGCGGGGTTGGATTTGAACAGGATCACATTGGTTCCGGCAATAATAACGGCCTGTTCCCTGTCCCGCGGAAGAGGTGCTATCCCGAGAGTGAAAACATCCTCTCCGTTTTCCTCCATTCTTTCCATGTTCGCCTCCATGAAAGCCAGAGAGACTGTAGAGCCCTGTACAATCCCGACTGTACCATCAGCAAAATCATTCTGGTGTGTATAACCGGAGGAGATTCTTGCGGACCCGTCTGTATGTATCAGGTCTATCAGCAGCTGCAGCGCATCTATCCCCTCATCGGAAGCGAAGGCGGTTCTGGTGCTGTCACTGTTGAGAAGTGTCCCGCCTCTCTGGAGGAGCAGGTTCTCGAACATCCCTACACTGGGAGTGAATGCGGTTCCCCAGCGATCGCAATCGTCAAGAAGATCTCCGTCATTATTCCCATCCCTGGTAAGTGTCATAAGAACCATCCGGTAATCCTCCCACGTTTCGGGAGGCTGCAGCCCCAGGCTGTCCATCATTTCAACGTTGTAATAAAGAGTCTGCACGCTTTTGTTGAAGGGGAAGCTATAGATGCGGCCGTCATAGGTATTATTGCGCTGGAAAACGGGAAAGAAATCGTTGTTCCATCGTTCGGTGATCTCCACGGAATCAAGCTCCATGAGCGAATCCAATGGAACAAGTGCATTACCTCTTATAAGCTGTGATGTCCAGGTTTCATAGGCCTGGGCCACCACAGGAGTATCTCCTGCCATGACACTGGCCAGTATTTTCTGACATAGAGCCCTGTAATTGCCCATACTTACGGGGATGACCTCTATCTCAGGATGAGTTGCATTGAATTCCGTAATGAGTGTATCCTCAAGGTATTCTCCCAGAGGGCCGCCCATCGCGTGCCAGAAGAGAACCTGTGTAACTCCGCTGCTATTACGCGGATTGCTCCCGCAGGCCAGAAGTAAAACCAGGAGAATCGGAAGTAGCTTTCTTGGCAGACCGGACCTCCTTAAGTAAATCTGGAAATTCAGCCTAGTATATACTATTTTAAGAAAACTGCTACCAGAGACGGAACTCTCTAATCGTTACGGCAACATGTACCGGAAGGGCAGTCGGTCGGTTTATCCGCACATTTCGATTTAGCGTAGTCGTTCGCATGGAAACCGGCACCCTTGAAGATTATTCCGGAACCTGTTCCGATCATTTTTTCAGCAGTACTTCCGCACTCCGGGCATTTTCTCTCAGCAGTATCATTCATCTGATGGAATTCATCAAACTTGTGACCGCAATTCCTGCATCTGTATTCGTAAGTTGGCATCGTATCCCTTTCAATCAATGTCGATCATTGTAATCGCACGGGAAGAGCAGACATTCATGCAGGCAGCGCACCCGGAGCAGCCCCGCTTTACATGTGCCTTCCCCTTACCGTCAATTCTTATCCTTCTGTAATAGCAGGCGGAACAGCAGTCTCCGCAACCCCTGCACACTTCGCGGTTGACAACAGCTCTCCGTAACGCCTCCGGTTTACCGAAAATACCTTTTCCGGGATAACCTTCAGCCCTTGTTCTTCGAAAAGGAAAACCTGCCATCAGCTCACTAACCTTCATAGTCTACCATAGGCAATAAACATTCCAGGTAATATGCATCTGTTAATGCAATATTGTAAATGACATACATTTTTCTGGAAAAGTTTGTGCTTGCTGCTGCGTCAATCTGGCATAATCGGTGTTTTTCCGGGATTGAAACAGTCATTCTGTATTTCCGAATCCTCACTTTCAGCAATACTGCTGACCTGAGATGCTGTGAGTCCCTCCCTTACCGCAACAATAAGACCGACCAGAATAACCGGCATGAACTGCGTTGTATGAAACAGCAGAGCCAGTATTCTCACGTTCTCCACGGTTATTCCGATGAGCCCGGGAAGGACAAGCACAAGTATGCCATGAACGGTACCTGTTCCGGCAGGAGTGGGAATCAGCATACCTATCCCGGCAAGAACCAGGATAAGCAGAGGATAGTACCATATGAACTGCAGCCCCATAGCCCAGAATACTGGAATAACCGAGATGGCCAGCGCCCCCCAGACACACAGAGAGTACAGGCTGACCCGAATGGTGTCCCTCCAGTCCCTCAGTATCTCGAGTCCATGGGCAAAGGAGATAAGAAGCTTTTCCAGTCGAACTGATATAGTTTTCAGACCGATCCATCGGAGAGGTGCGGATATGACCCTTGCCGTCCCTTCTCTCCATTTTCGCAGCGCGACAAGTATAAGAAGAACCACCATATAGAGAAGTCCGGCTGCTATCAGCCCAAGTCTTGTGGTGCTGTCAAGTTCCGACCAGAGTACCGCAAGCACGATCAGTGTCATGGCTGCCAGTGTGAGTCCGTCAAAAATTCTGGCAAGAACCACGGTCGCGAAGGAACTGGCTCTTGGAACGGAAGTTTTTCTCGAAAGAAGCAGGGCTCTTACTATCTCCCCCACACGTCCGGGAAGAAGTGAATTAACGAAAAAACCTGTGATCAGGGGACCTGCAGCATCCCCGAATGATACATCACAAATAGGGGAAAGAAGAAACCTCCATCTGATTACTCTGAAGAGATAACTGATCGTAAGGGGGAGGAGGACCAGCAGAAGAACCGGCCATTGCATCTCTTTGAGAACAGACAGGAGCTGTGCTGTATCTGTCTTTCTGTATGTGAGGTAAAGGGCAATACAGGCGATGATAACACCCGGAATTGCGTGTTTCCATATACCGATCTTTTTCAAATCAGGAGTTCTCCGAAAGGGCTAAAGACTTCTCGATGGCATCACAGATGGCATGACCCGCGACAAGAAGAGCTTCCTGAATGTGGCTTGTTTCTTCAGATGAAACCTTGACACAGATATCAGTCATATCCGACATCGCGCTGATTCGGGCGCCTGTAAAACCGATAGTTCTCATGGATTTGCCCTTTGCAGTTTCTACGGCTTTCAGAACATTTAATGAGTTTCCGCTCGTTGAAATGGCCACCAGAACATCACCGGGTCTTCCAAGGGCTTCTATCTGTCTTGAGAAGATCTCGCTGAAATCGTAATCGTTTGCTATCGCTGTTATTATAGCCGAGTTGGCTGTAACAGCGACTGCGGGAATGGGGCTTCTATCTATGCGGAACCTGCCCACAAGTTCACCTGCCAGATGCTGTGAATCAACCGCACTGCCGCCGTTACCGCAGAAATAAATGGTGCCCCCGCTCCGAGCACACTCAATACAAAGGTCTGATGCCTGCTGAACAACAGCAATGTCTATTGAGTCCAGGGCGATCCTGGCCGATTCCAGATAAGCATCTATATCAGACATAGTATTTCCTCCATCGTTCTACCGCATCCCAGATGGTTGGCAGCTGTATCCCCCTGGATGTAGCAATTTCCGAATAGAGTGGTCTGGGGGCATCAAGATCAAGATCGGACCATGATATCTCACTGACAGAACCGCCTGTAAATTCAGCCAGTCTTCGCGCAGCCTGTGCCGGAGTCACACCGGGTCCGGAAGCAATATGATACAGCCCGTTTCCTCCATGTGAAATGATATCAACGATTGATCTTGCAAGGTCCGGCGCAAAGGTCAGGCAGGCAATCTGATCACGTACTGCCTTAACCTCTCCGTCTTCTGCAAGTGATTTCCAGAAGAAAGGAATCAGTCCTTTCATGGAAGAGAACATCCACGAAGTTCTGATAACGATGTTTCCCGGATTGGCATCGAGAGCTTCCGCCTCACCGAGTAATTTGCTCTCTCCGTATACGTTGGCAGGTGAGGTTTTATCACCTTCAAGAAAAGGTGCTTTCTGCCCTTCAAATCCGGTGAAGACATGGTCGGTGGATATTGTCAGTAGCTTTCTGCCTGTCATGGCAAGATTCCTGACGCCGTCCCTGTTAACTTCAAAGGCCAGATCAGGCTTCCGCTCGCACAGATCCACATCCACTACAGCAGCACAGTTGATGATCCACTGCGGATCAATCCTGTCTACAGCCGCTCTGATGGAACCCGGGTCAGTAACATCAACTTCAGGCAGGTCCGTTCCTGCGGCATTGGTGCCCAGCAGTTTCAGAAGCGCAGCTCCCAGCTGACCGGCTGCACCGGTGATAAGATATTCAGCTTTCATGCTTTCTCCTGGCTCCAAGTATGCACTTCCCTGTACATGTATGAACAGTGAAGATACCGGTAATGCTGACGGTTCCCGGACAACAAAGGGTTGACGGG
>CAZUYF010000039.1:10188-12092 GCA_964624675.1 uncultured bacterium | reverse complement strand
GATTACAAGAAAGTGCTTGCCTACGCCAGTGTTTCGCAGATGGGATATATCCTTATCGGACTGGGGCTCGCAAGCGTAATGGGATGGACGGCGGCTATATATCACACTTTCCACCATTTCCTGTTCAAGATGATTCTATTTCTTGGCGCCGCAGGTGTGATCTGGCGAACGGGCACATCAGATTACAATAGACTTGGCGGGCTTATAAGAAGGATGCCGCTTACGTTTGCTTTCACCCTTATTGCAGTCATCTCCTTTGCCGGTGTACCTCCGCTTGCAGGATTCGGCGGCAAGTGGTTTCTCTACAACGGGCTTATCGAAGCTGGCTGGCTTCCGATTGCTCTTATTGCCATGTTCGCCTCCGTTGTAGCATTCCTGTATGCATTCAGGCTCCTTCATGCGGTATTCCTGGGCCAGCTTTCCTCAGTGAATGCCCGGACAAAGGAAGCTCCCCTTACTCTGCTTGTGCCGCAGGGGCTTCTAACTGCAGCATTGATGCTGTTCAGCTTCAGACCGACATTGTTTCTTCAGCATATCGTACCTGCGATAGAGTCTCTGCCGGGACTTTCGGGAGCGGCTCCAGTCATAAACGGAACCATTGTCACGACACCCCTGGGAAACTGGAATGCCTGGGCGGTTGGCATGATGGTCATGGGCATCTTCGGTTTCGCATTCGTATTCTACTGGCTTTCAGGAAAAAGACCGAAGCATGTGGGACAGCTTGATATCGGCTTTGCCGGAGAGCTGCCGCCTTCTGCCGAGGAAGTACACTACGCGGGCAATTTCTTCAAACCCTACAGAAGGGCTCTTGCTTTTCTTCCGCGAATTCATGCCGGGAAAGTATTCAGCGGGATTACAGAGATGTTCAAAATCGCCGGTGACTCTGTGAGAGCAATATTCACCGGTGATGCAAGGACATATCTTGCCCACTCACTGATCTTTCTGGTGATTATCCTTATCTTTCTTCGGGGAGGCATCTGATGATTCCCCTCATTATATCGATAACACTTACCACCCTGGCTGCGCTGGTGTGGGGTCTCCTTCTCGGTGGAGTTTCAAGGATGGTAACTGCCAGGATCCACGGCAGAATAGGGCCAAGGCTGACACAGAACTTCATCGATCTCTGGAAACTCTTCAGAAAGAGAAGCTCCATCCATCACGGCACAATGTTCTGGCTCGCGCCTATGTTCAGAATCACGGGAGCAATCGGGGTTCTGGTGCTTGTTCCGCTTGTAGTCGGAAATACTGTAATCGTGAACATGTCCTTCGCAGGAGACCTCCTGCTTGTTGTTTATTTCATGTTCTTCGGCTGCCTCGGTATGGCGCTGGGAGCAGGCGACTCGGGTCATCCATACGCAGTTATCGCGGTAAGCAGGGGGCTTGCGCAGATGTCAGCCTACGAACTCTCATTCTCCGCAGTTGTGCTTGTGCTGGCTGCAGGGCTCAGAACCCTCTCGATTGAGGAGATCGTTTTAGCGCAGCAGGACGGCATTCTCAGCTGGAACCTCTTCAGGTATCCATTTGCAACCGCTGCTGCACTAATAACCTTGTTGCCCATGCAGATGGCTTACCCGTTCAGCATTGTCCTCGCTCCCCAGGAGATTCCCATAGGTCCTCCGACCGAATACAGCAGCCGTTTTCTTTCATTCATGTTCAGTGGAAGAGCTATCTTCGGAGTGGCCAAGCTTGTGCTGTTCGTCAACCTCTTTTTTGGCGGAGCCTCGGGCTGGGTCAGCCTGCTCTTTAAAACCTTCCTGCTTTACATGTTCCCTGTATTCGTCAGTACTGTATTTCCGAGGTTCAGGACAGAACAGAGCATCAGATTCCTCTGGTTCATTCCGACTTCTCTTGCCGCAATTGACCTTTTAAGAGTGATTGTCTAGGAGGATTATGTACTGCAACAA
>CAZUYF010000039.1:0-10088 GCA_964624675.1 uncultured bacterium | reverse complement strand
TCATGCACGATAAACGGCGGAATGTACTATGACTCCTACAATACTCTGAACATTCTGGACAGATATCTGCCGGTTGATGTTTACGTGAACGGCTGCATGCCCCGTCCGGAAGCGATTATCGACGGTTTTTCCCTTCTGATGATGAAGATCAAAGACGGGAAGGCCGAGGGCTGGAAGCACTATATAGAGAACCTCGAATACTACAGGGAGAACCAGAAGAAGGTAATACACAACTGGGATCTCCCGGATTACAACTGGTAGGACAGGATGATGGAAAAGAACCTTCAGCGGATTGTAAGCGAAAGCAGCTTCGAGTTTGATACGATACGAAAGGACGAAGGCTATCTTCATGTCAGAGTCTCACGTGTCCATGCACTGGAAATGTTGCTCTCCGCGAAACAGCGATTCGGTATGGAGACTCTTCAGCTGATATCGGCGGTCGACAGGATCGAGGATGGTGTATTCCAGCTCACATGGATTCTTGAGGATCCCGGAGGCAGTTCGGTATTCATCATTTCTGCAGACTATCCCAGGGAGAACTGCTCTGTGCCCACTATCGGGGACATCTGGTCAACCGCTGTGATATTTGAACGCGAACTGCATGAGATGTACGGAATCGATTTTCCGGGCAACCCAAGGCAGAATGAGGATTTCCTTCTCGAGGACTGGAAGGAACTGCCACCCATGAGACGAGATTTCGACACCCTGGAGTACTCTATACGTACCTATGGCGAAAGACGGAAACGTACGCATACAGACCCCAGGAAATACATAGCCGACAGTATTGACGAGTGGGACACTCCCGTTCCAATGAAGGATGAAGATCGATGAACGGTTCAACCGATCCTCTGAAGACAACACACCTCTTTTTTGGACCTCAGCACCCGGGTGTTACTGGAAACATGAGCGTGGAGATGTGGTTCGACGGGGACGAGATAACAAAAGCAATTACCCATGTGGGATACCTTCACAGAGGGTTCGAGAAGCTGATGGAACGCAGGCTGTGGATACAGAATTTCCCGCTTGTCTGCAGGATATGCGTGCCTGAGCCGGACATCAACGAGGAGTGCTACGCCCTTGCCGTTGAAAAACTGGCCGGGATAGAAGTTCCCGAGCGGGCCAGATGGATAAGGACTCTGGTTCTTGAGCTTGCCAGGCTTGCGGTCAACCTGATGGCCTTTGGCGGTCAGGCTGGAACCATCGGCCTCGGCACGGGGGCAATGTGGGGTATCACCTTCAGGGATTTCGTTCTGGATCTGTTCGAAGAACTCTCCGGAGCAAGAGTATACCATATGTACATCCAGCCGGGCGGAGTGAGAAGGGATCTTCCGGAAGGATTTGAGAAACATGTACTGGCAGTTCTGGATAAGATCGGGGAACGCCTTCCGGAATTTGACAGACTGATCCTTAACAATTCGGTTTTCAAGGACAGGACTGTCGGGGTTGGCATTGTCAAGCCTGAGTGGATAAGTGAAATGGGATTGGTTGGACCAGTTGCACGGGGCAGCGGCTCCCTCAGAGATGTAAGGAAGGATGCCCCCTACGAAGCGTACGGAGAACTCGATTTTGATGTAGTAACCGAGAAGGGCTGCGATATCTATTCAAGGGCGCTTGTAAGACGTAAAGAGATAGCTCTCAGTATGGATCTTATCCGGCGCATTTCAGAATCAATGCCGGACGGCCCGGTCGCAGCGCCCCTTCCTAACCTTACCGAATGGAGAATACCTCCCGGTGAGATTTACACAAGGGTCGAATCATCCAGGGGTGAATACGGATACTACGTTGTAAGTGACGGAAGCCTGAAGCCTAGAAGGATTCACGTAAGGGGACCTTCCTACGTGCATGCAGTATCGCTTCTGGAAAGAATGCTGGTGGGGGCAAATATTGCGGATGTCTCGAACATCATGGTAAGCCTTACAACGTGTCCCCCCGAGATTGAGAGATGACCATGAAATTCACCGACATAGTCTCACCATTCCTGGCCTGGTCAAGGGCGGCAAAAAAGGCCGACACGATCCCATATCCTCAGAAAAGCAATCCAGGCTCCGACAGGTACAGGGGATTTCACAGGAACGATCTCGAGAAATGCATCGGGTGCGGCAGATGCGAGGAAATATGCCAGAACCTGGCGATCGACATGGTTCAGATGGAGGGTTCACAACCTGTTAAAGCCGACTCAGGATTGCGACCTCTTGTGGATTACGGAAGATGCTGCTGGTGCGCCCTCTGCGTAGACGTCTGTTCAACAGGCTCTCTCTCCCTTTCGAACAGCTACAGCTGGACCACCTTTAATGCGGATACCTGTACATATATACCGGGCACCGATGAGAAGGCCTGGGATGACTCGCAGAAGGGGTACACTCAGGATAATTCGATTCTTCAGTGGGCTGGCTCTCCAAGGGTCTCCATGCCGGTAGCCAGACCCGAGGAAAGGGTAAAAAGTTTTGAAGAGGTTATCGGTGGTTACTCACCACAGCAGGCTTCCGACGAGGCCCGAAGGTGCATTCAGTGCGGTCTGTGCGTTACAGCATGTCCGGCGCATATGCATATACCGGAGTATCTGCGAGCCATTGCAGATGGAGATTACTCCCATGCGGTGAAGTTATTCTTCGACAATAACCCGCTCCCTGAAATGTGCGGCAAGGTTTGTACAAGAGAATGTGAATCCGTCTGCGCCATGGGTTATCAGGGAGAAGCAATAGCCATAAGATGGCTCAAACGTTTCGCATGCGAGCAGTTTGAATCGCTTTCCGAAGTGCTGGCGACAGATGAAAAACCATTTAAATCCTGCGGTGGCAGTGTTGCCATTATCGGTACCGGTCCAGCTGGTCTGTCAGCGGCCTATTACCTTTCCCGTATGGGATTCGAAGCTCATGTCTTTGAAAAAGACGGAGAAGGAGGAGGCGTAGCGCAGCATGCTATACCGGAGTACAGGCTCCCGGCGGCAGGCTATGAAAAACAGATGGACGTATTCCGGAAAGCTGGTGCGCATTTCCACTACGATACAGAGGTAAACGGTGAGGATATCCTGAAAATGTCAGATGATTACGATGCTGTCTTCATTGCCGCAGGTCTGCAGAAAAGCTCGGAGTTCAGAATCCCGGGAGTGGAACTGCCGGGAGTGAAACACGCTTTCTATTTCCTTATGGACAATCCTGATGAAGGGAAGACCGAAGTCGGCAGCAGAGTGCTTGTCATAGGAGGCGGGAACGTCGCGATGGATACGGCCAGATCCTGCCTGAGGCTGGGTGCAGAAGTTGTTATCTCCTACCGCCGCAGGATAGAGGATATGCCCGCGGACGAAGAAGAGATACAGGAGGGCATGGAAGAGTGTATCGATTTCCGTCCCAAAACCATACCGATTAGAATTGAGAAAGCAGGGAAAAGACTCAAATACTTCTATGCCGAAGCCAGAATGGTTGAGGATCCTGATGGAGGAAGACCGAAACCGGTCAGGATAGATGATACAGAACATGGAATTGAAGTTGATACTGTATTCCTTGCTATAGGTCAGTCATCCGACCTTGGTTTCCTTCCGGATGAGATATCAAAAAATATGAGCATAAAATGGGGTGAGATAGAGGTTGATGAACACCAGTATTCAGGTGTGAAGAACATCTATGCCGGAGGCGATGTTACCCCTGGCGCCGGAGATATAATAACAGCTATAGCTGATGGCATGAGGGCAGCAAAAGCGATTAGCAAAAAATAGGGACGGAGGGTATTTTAATCTGGATCCTGAAATAAAATATACATGTAACGTCAAGTTCTATCAAATTATTTGCTAATTGCGATTAAAATACCCTCCGTCCCTATTTAATCTTCCTGAAACCTGCTCACTCTTGTATGGCACGAAGTCCCGATTCCGTTTTTATCAAAATAGTTCTGGTGGTACTCCTCGGCAGACCAGAAGTCGCCTGCAGGGACCAGCTCTGTGACAACTTCATATCCCCGGTCTCTGAGAGTCTGGACCAGTTCTTCCAGCACAGCGAGCTGTTCGTCCGTTGTATAGAATACTGCTGATCTGTATTGGGTTCCCGTATCTACACCCTGGCGATTGACCTGGGTCGGGTCATGAATCTCGAAAAAGATCATGGCCAGTTCTCTGAATGAAACAGTCGAAGTATCGTAGATCACCTTAACCGTTTCAGCGTGTCCTGTGGCTCCCGAGCACACTTCACTGTAGGAGGGATCGTCGGTGGTTCCGCCCATATACCCGGACCGGGCTTCAAGAACTCCCGATGTTTGTTCAAAAGCATTTTCCATTCCCCAGAAGCAGCCCCCAGCAAAGAAGATCGTCTCTATTCTGTCAGCAGAGATGAAATCCATGGAAATGGAGTTCACACAGTGCCGCGTGTCTGTTTCCGTGTAACCCTCACCGGTAAATACATGTCCCAGATGACCGCCGCATGAAGCGCAGAGTATCTCGGTTCTCTCACCGTCCTGATCTGTCCTGGCTTCAACAGCCCCTTCTATAGCCAGATCGAAGGCAGGCCAGCCGCAGTGTGCGGGGAATTTAGTTTCGGACATGAAAAGGGGACTTCCACATCTTTTGCAGGTGTACACA
Organism: uncultured bacterium; assembly: GCA_964624675.1. Taxonomy (GTDB): domain Bacteria; phylum Fermentibacterota; class Fermentibacteria; order Fermentibacterales; family JCC-6; genus Aegiribacteria. The sequence goes on along the minus strand of CAZUYF010000039.1, from coordinate 5,521 downwards.
CCATCTTCAAACGTGTCTACATATTCACCCGTGAAGGGGATTTCCGTGCCTCCGTGAACTATAACGTACTCCTCTTCTGAAGTGAGGTTTCTGTATTCCATATCGTCTCCATCCACCCGGGAACCGGTCACAAATATCACACCGGCTGCCAGCACTAGATATGATGCAATTTTCCACATTCTGCTACCTCCATTTCATACATAACACACTTGAATGGCTGAGGTTCCGTGTGTCATTTTTGCTGGAGCAGCTTGATTGTTTGCCTATTATGGTACTATTGCTATAATTAATAAATGAGTACGAAAAGAAGTATCAATTCCGCATTTTTGCAGTGTATGGTTTCTTTCTCGATCTTGTTGTTTCTCTCTTCATGCGGGGATGGGTCCACTGCTCCCGATGAGGGTTACGAGGTAATACCGGCACAATCACCGAAACCCGCAGGTGAGCGTTTGTTCGGCATCGGAATCACAGAAAGTGAAGATGGTTTCACGAGTTCTTTCAATACAGCGATGGAGGCAGGGATCCAGATAGTTGAACTGAATATCCCATGGGATTCCATCGAAGTATCCGAAGGTGTTTATCAGGACCCTATGGGAGGAGTCTTCGAAGCCATCGGATTTTTTGCGTACTACGACATAGATGTGATGCTGAGTCTTGCCGTGGTGAACACGGTTCGCAGTACTGTTCCAGATTACCTTCAGAACAGTGATTGGGATTCCCCCGAGATGATCGAAGCTTTCAACAATCTTGTGGACTGGGTCCTTGCTGAGATCCCGCAAACCGTTACCATAATCAGTATAAGCATCGGCAATGAAACGGATCTATATCTTTCCGACGCTGCCTGGGTGGATTACATCCAGTTCGTTGCTGCAACCTCGGACTATATAAGGTTGACCTATCCCGATATTACACTCGGAGTGAAGAACACTGTAACGAACGGTGTCCTTGGAGGAGATCTTTCGCATGTTCAGCAGGTGAATCAGTACACCGATGTTGTCATGCTGACTTACTATCCGCAGAATTCTTCATTCGGGGTTCTGGACCCAGAAACTGTGCATTCGCACCTTCAACAGATAGTCAGCTCCTTTCCCGGCAGGGAGATCTGGTTCAACGAGGTGGGTTATCAGTCCGGATCTGATTACTGCGGAAGTACACAGACGAAGCAGGCACAGTTCTTTCACGAATTCTTTACCGCCTGGGACGTTAACAGACAGAACATCAGACTGGTACTTATCGACTGGCTTCACGACATCTCAAGCGAACAGCTGGCTGAAATGGAAGAGTATTACGGGATCTCGGATCCGGGATTCCTTGAATACCTTGCAACTCTGGGACTTCTATATCATGATGGAACGGACAAGTACGCCTGGCCCCAGCTGCTTGAGGAAACCGGGGCAAGGGGCTGGTAGATTATTGATCTCATTTAACGTAATCAGATCGGGGGAAGTAATGAAAATATTATCGAATCTGTCAGTAGCGACTGTTATCCTTATGACAACGGCCTCTTCCTGTTCGGCCCAGGAAAACCTGTCCGTACCTGAAGCACAATCTGTGCCGGATACAGATGTTGTTCAGGCGCTTGTTCTGGGCAACAATGAGTTCGCACTGGATCTCTATGAAAAAGTCTGCGACCAACAGGGATCGGACAACATCTTCTTTTCTCCTTACAGTATTTCTTCAGCCCTTGGTATGACCTACGTCGGAGCCAGAGGACAGACAGCAACAGAAATGGCGGGAGTGCTGCATTTTACACTCCCGGTTGAGGCAACTAACAGAGCTTTCCATTCTTTGACTGAGATTCTCAGCTCAGGTGATCTTTCCAGTTCTGAGTCCGGAGACTCCTTCACCCTTTCAATATCAAACGGCCTCTGGGTCCAGAATGGTTTTAACCTGCTGGATGAATACGTATCGGAAGTTACCAGGTATTACAGTGCTGCTGTGAGAAATCTTGATTTCATTGATGATTCCGAAGGTTCGCGGGAAACCATCAACGAATGGGTTGCCCAAAGTACTCTTAACAGAATACTGGATCTGATACCCCCGGGTTCGCTGGACGAAGATACCAGAGTTGTATTGACGAACGCGGTTTACTTCAAAGCTTCCTGGAGAAAACCATTCAATGAAAGATCCACAGAGGATGCGCCGTTCACTCTTGTTGGGGGTTCTACAATAGATGTCCCGATGATGAACCAGACAGATTTCTTCAATTACGTTGCCACTGAAGGATGCGAAGCTGTCGAGCTTGATTATGCCGCGGGTAATGCCAGTATGCTCATACTACTACCCGATGGTGACATGGCGGAATTTCAGCAGGGATTCAACGCTGACATGCTGGAGACGATAAAAAGGAGACTTTCCTCCTGTAATGTCTCTCTGTCCATGCCGAAATTCGAATTCTCGCGAAGTATGCAGCTGAGCGATTTACTCCAGGATCTTGGAATGGAATCTGCCTTCGGAAGTGCCGCCGACTTCAGCGGGTTTACAGGCAGCCCTGATCTTTTCATCTCGAAGGTTCTGCATAAGGCATTCGTTAAGGTTGATGAAGCCGGCACGGAAGCTGCGGCAGCTACCGCAGTTGTAATGGGACTTACAGCAATACCAGAGCAGCCCGTACAGATGAACATTGACTCCCCGTTCATGTTCTTCATACTGGACAGGGAATCCGGTTCGATAGTGTTCATGGGAAGGGTTATGGATCCGGAGGCCTGAGTAAGATATCCAGCGAGCCAGACACAGGGTTCCTCTGTCTTTATCTGCCCTCGTACGGTGCGTGGGGTTCGGGGCTCGGGTGGCTGAGCATGTACTCCACAATCTGTTCTGCATGGGCAAGCTGCCCGGAGGAAAGCATTTCATGGATCTCGCTCATGGCGTCTGCTAAGAGATCGTGCACATCACTCTGATACCAGTTTCTCTCCTCCCATAAGAAATAAGTGTCTACCGGCATGTAGAAATCCTCAACGAATCCTTCGAAGAAAGAACAGCGGATATCGTCAATTCCATGGTAATCCCGCAGCTCATTCACTTCATATTCCACCCAGAGCGAAAGGGCATCAAGATATGTTATCTGCATCATTGACAGTTCTATCTGTTTCAGCATCCATGTGAAGCCCCTGATGTCCGGGATCTCATCTTCCCACCGGTAGATTCTCCTGACCCAGTCATCATAACTGCTGCTGGAGGGATACAGGACACTGGACTGCAATTCAGGGTCATCAGGATAGTAACTGCGATAATCATTCATGTAATCTGTGAAGTCCGAGAAAGACATTCCACCTGAAGAAATGAATACTTCAAGAACATCATCCAGAGGGGATTCATATTCTTCTTCACATCCTGATTCACCGGACCAGCCTTCCCAGTCCGGCATCGTGTTTTCCGAGCCTTCTAATCCCCGATCCAGTTTCTGTCCAAGAGAAGGGATAGCAGCAACCGCCAGAAGCAGAACGATCATGTATTTCAAATCAAATCTCCTACCCATAAGAGTTCTGATTACTTTACCTCGATACTGCATAATGGTTCCACATACACTCGTGGACCGGATTAAATTGAGCTTGAGGAATGCTCTTTGAGAAGTAAATATTTTGTATAACCTTTAAACATATACATTCACTCTATATTGTCAAGATCAATTTGACAAATTACCGAATCATCCTTATATCTTGTTCAGAGAGAGTTATTTCTTTGAAAGGAGTCTGCCATGAAATATTGTCTATACTGTTTGAGTGTCTGTCTTGTTCTGGTTTCCGGCGTTTATGCCGGAGAAGTTGTAACAGAGGAGAACATTACTATAGGAGTTTCATCTGGAGATCCGGTAGAGATATTTACTGTAAACGGAGATGTCATTGTTTCTGAATGGTCTTCCGATCAGGTGGAGGTTGTCTACTTAATCACCTGCGACAGTGAAGAAGAACTGGATTACATAACAGTCGAATGCAATACTTCAAGCGGTATCATCTGCGAAGTTAATTATGATGATGCATGGGATGGATCGCATAGCGGCAGCGTTGATTTCGAAGTTCAAATACCCTCGAGTATCGACCTTGCGATTGAACTTGCTTCAGTTAACGGAAACGTAACCATTACTGGTGGAGAAGGCGATGCACTCCTGGAAGTTGTAAATGGAAATATTGAGGCAGAAGGCTTCAATGGTGAACTTGTTGTTAATTCCGTTAATGGTAATATAGATATAAATGGATCTCCGGGAATCACAGTCGCTGAGCTTGTAAACGGAAATATCGAGTGTATTGTTAATGCTCTTGATAACGATCTGGAACTGGCATCTGTGAACGGGCGCATTACACTTTATCTGGGTGTTGATGCAGAAGTCGAAGTTGAAACAATCTCAGGAGTAATAGACATTGCGAATACTTTCGATGCTCACGTTACTGAAAATATCGTTGGCAGCTCCTCTGCGTTCGGCGAAGGCGAATTCTCTATCGAGATCAGCACCGTATCAGGAAATATTATCATAGATAATTGATTCGTAACTTCCCCTTTGGGATCGGTGTACAGATAGGGCCGCACAGTAAACATTAACATCCTTTGCGAGTATTCCTGTATGTTTGATGACTTGGTACTCATTAATGTCATCTTTCACATACGGCTACTGTCAGCACTATTCCTTAAGGCGGATTCAGATGGCTGAGCGTTCTCCTGATTCCTACAGGGCCATAATAGCAATCTCCTTTCCCATAATCGCAGCTATGGCAGGCAGAACGATAATGATGTTCTGTGATAGACTGTTCCTCGCCCAGCACAGCCAGCTTGAGCTTCAGGCCGCTCTTCCGGCCGGTATTCTTAGCTTTTCACTGCTCTGCATATTTTATGGTACAGTTTCATACTCAGGTACATTTATCGCTCAGTATTTTGGAGCAGACGATAAGGAGGGATGTTCAAGATCCCTGGCACAGGGTCTGTTCCTTACAATGCTGTCCGCTCCAATTCTAGCAGCTCTCGCAGTACCCGGAAGCATGCTTTTCGATCTTTCCGGCCATGCTTCTGAAATAGTCGCGCTTGAGAAGATATATTTTCAGATTCTCATGTTCTCAGCGGCAGGACCTGTATTCACTGCAGCGGCATCATCCTTCTGGAACGGTCGCGGGAAAACAGTTCCCACAATGCTGGCCGTCATAACTGGAGCGGGGATTAATATTCTTCTTGATTACCTGATGATCTTCGGAAAACTCGGTTTTCCTGAAATGGGTATTAAGGGTGCGGCAATAGCAACAGCCATTTCATCCTTCATTCCAGGAACCATACTTACAATCGCTGCCTTTACCGGTAAAACCGCTGTTGAATACAGGACAAGGGAGAACTTCAGGTTCTCGAAAAGGCTTACAGGGAGAATAATCAGGTTCGGGTTTCCTGCGGGTCTTCAGATATTCATGGATGTTGCCAGCTTCACAATTTTCATTTTTATCGCAGGAAGGCTTGGAGTCATCGATTTTACAGCTAATAACCTTGCTTTCAGCGTAAACAATCTGGCTTTCAATCCTTTGCTTGGGTTCGGTTTTGCCACAAC
>CAZUYF010000038.1:0-12902 GCA_964624675.1 uncultured bacterium | reverse complement strand
TTCTTGAGGTCATCCAGATGCTTGCACTTATGGAAACTATCAGAAATCCCAGGACAATCCATTTGTTGTGATAAAGCAGCCACAGGTACTCCGCAATGTTTATGGATTCCCGCTCTTCGTTAAAGGTTCCGTCATTCATCGTTCACTCATTATCCAGATAAGGTTAACGGCTATGATTATCTTGTATGAGAAATCGATAGCGGTTTTCCACCACTCGAAACTGTTGGTTGATATGTATATTGTTGCTCCCGGCTGAAGATCCGGGACCGGGCCGCCATCAGCTTCAAGGAAGCGGTCGAGATTGTATTTTATTTCGCTATCCTCGTAAACTATTCTTACATCGCTGAGTTTCGCCTGTGCCGTTGGTCCTCCGGCAGAAGATATGCCTGCTATCAGATCGGCATCGATGGGAACAAGGTAAGTTCCAGGATTTCTCACTTCTCCCCACACGTGAATACTCATGAGGACTTCATCAGTCTCCACCCCGGGGACGGTATATCCCTCGAGACCTGAGGCGTATAGAACGAAAACAGCTGTAATCACAAGGACAACGGAAATTCTCATGCCTTTACTACTTTCTCCTCACTCCCTGCCAGCCCTGAACACGCATTTCTAGTGTCAATTATAAGTGATGAATTGTCAACTATCCATTGATAATCGTAACAGGAGTGATTGGTTATGATGACAACACTATCGTACCCGCTGAGAACATCCTCCGTGAGCTCCACCGAGACAGGCCTGCGATGAGTCTGTCTGGTTTCTCCAATACTCCCAACGTACGGATCGTTGTAATCAACATCGGCACCAAGTTGCAGAAGCTGGTCCATGATCATGAGTGCAGGTGTTTCCCGGATATCGTCAATATCAGGTTTGTAAGCCATTCCGAGAATGAGTATCCTGCTGCCGTTTACACTTTTCTGCCTTTCATTGAGAGCCTTTGTGATAATCGATACAACGAAGGCGGGCATCGCGGTATTGATCTCTCCCGCAAGCTCAATGAACCTGGTTGGCATGCCGAACTGACGTGCTTTCCAGGTAAGGTAGAAAGGATCAATCGGAATACAGTGTCCCCCAAGTCCAGGGCCGGGGAAAAAGGGCGTGTAGCCGAAGGGTTTGGTTGATGCCGCCCTGATAACTTCCCATATGTCAACATCCATCCTTGAAGCAAGCATTTTCAGCTCGTTAACAAGGGCAATATTGACAGCCCTGTAAGTGTTTTCGGTTATCTTCGCCATCTCGGCCACCTCGGGAGAACTTACTACTACAACCTTGTCAACCGCAAAGGAGTAAACCATCTCTGCAGCCTTTGAGCCTTCAGGGGTCAGTGCACCAACGAGTTTAGGTATTAATCTGGTAGTGAATGTCTTGTTGCCCGGGTCTTCCCTCTCAGGGGAGAATGCAACGAAGAAATCCTCTCCGGCTTTAAGACCGCTTTCCTCCAGGATCGGTACAAGCTCTTCCCGGGTTGTGCCGGGGTAGGTAGTCGATTCAAGAACAACCAGCTGGCCGGGTTGGAGGTATTTTGAAACCTCTCTGCCGGTACTGATTACGTAACTGAGATCGGGTTCTCTTGATTTACCCAGAGGAGTAGGTACGCAGATAATAACGGCATCAGAAGCCTGCATTTTCGAGTATTCGGTTGTGCATTCGATCAAACCTGTCTCCACTGCGGCTGCGATTCGCTCGGATGGGATAGTCTTCAGGTAGCTTCTGCCTTCTCCGATCAATCGCGGTTTTGCAGGGTCTATATCAATACCTATAACCCTGCATCCACCATTTACGAATTCAAGGGCCAGCGGAAGTCCGACATATCCAAGACCGATAATTGCTACGGATGGGTGTTCAGAGCCCTTCAGTCTGTCAGTGAATTTCATACATTTCTCCCGATCCCGAAGTAAGTGAAGTTCAGTTTTCTCAGTTTATCTGGGTTGAATACGTTTCTGCCATCGAAAATGACGGGTTGTTTCATTATCTCAGCCATTCTTGGAAAATCAGGCTCCCTGAACTCCGTCCATTCGGTTACAAGAACCATCGCATCGGCTCCCGTTACCGCATCATACACGGAGGAGGCGTATCTTACCGAATCACCAAGCACCTCTGACGCGTTCTCCATAGCCTGAGGATCGTAAGCCGCAATCGTTGCTCCCCTCTCAAGCAACCCCTTTATAACGGTAAGAGCAGGAGCCTCCCTGATATCATCCGTATTCGGTTTGAAGGAGATTCCCCATACCCCTATCGTGAAACCATTAAGGTTTTCTCCAAAATGATCGGTAACCTTCCTGACGAGAAGCTTTTTCTGATCCAGGTTAACGTCAGTTACAGCTTTCAGCACTCTCAATTCAACACCATTCGCAATAGCTGTTTTCTGGAGCGCCCTGATATCCTTGGGGAAGCAGGAGCCGCCGAATCCGGCTCCGGGAAACAGAAAACTGGAGCCGATCCTTCTGTCGGAACCGATCCCGACTCTAATGTCATGGACATCGGCACCAACCGAATCACACATATTGGCGATCTCGTTCATGAAGGATATCCTGGTAGCAAGCAAACTGTTGGCAACGTACTTCGTCATTTCGGCACTTCTTTTGCTCATGACAAGAACAGGATTATTGGTCCTGACAAAGGGAGAATAAAGTTCCTTCATTGTTTCCGCTACTTCGGGGGAATCGGTCCCGATAACCACTCGATCAGGTTTCATAAAATCATCTATTGCTGAGCCCTCCTTAAGAAATTCAGGATTGCTCACTACATAAACTTCATGATCGGTCCCTTTATTGATCTGCTCCGTAACAATGTCCGCAGTACCGACAGGTACGGTGCTCTTATTCACCACTATTCTAGATCCATCCATGTGTTTCGCTATTTCAGAAGCAACTGTAAGCACATGCTTAAGATCAGCTGAACCATCCTCGTCGGGAGGAGTGCCAACAGCTATGAAAATGATAGAACTCTTTCTAACAGCCACTGCGATATCAGTTGTAAAAATAAGACGTTTCTCAACGGTGTTACGCTCTATCATGGGTTTCAGGCCTGGTTCATATATAGGTATAATGCCTTTTTTAAGATTTTCAATCTTCTCAATATTGTTATCTACACATATAACATCGTTACCCATCTCCGAAAGACAGGTTGCAGCAACAAGTCCAACGTAACCGCTTCCGATAACCGCAATATGCATCTTTCCTCCAGTTAGTTACTGTTTTCTTCAGGGCTGAGAACTATACGAAAAATAGTAGAATCTGCAAACAAGAATTATTTGCAGATTCTCTTATCACCTTTTCGCAAAGTCCAGCCCTGACTGTCAAAGAATTCTGCCCATTTCAGAGCGGTTTTTCTTGAAACACCAAGAAAATCTCTCAATTCTCCAAGGGAGAAACCATTTTCTCCAAAGCTTTCTATCAGTTTCCTGATCAAAGTTCCAGCCCGCTCAGATGAAACCAGTACACCACCGTCAAGTTCGTAGAGTATTCCACGCTCGGTAAGAGCCGCTGCAAGTGAGGAATTCTCGAATTCCTCAGTGCTGACGCCCATGTTCTCACCTGTTTCAACCCTGGAAATCATGTCATCAACAGCCTCCGAGTACTCCGAAGGGATTTCCCTGCTGTGACAGGAAAGGGCGTACCATTCATCTCTTTTCTCAAGTTCGGAAGATTCCATAAGTTTGGCAAGCACTGCCTTCACAAACCACTGGGGGTATTCCTTCAGGATTCGGGATGGTGCTGTAAGCCGCAATCCTGGACTGATGGGATTCATTTCATGGTAACTGGTAAAGCTTGAGAGAAGCCTAGCGGTGGCGGAATCAAACTGGGTTTTTCTGATCGCACGGAGGGTTGAACCTTCATTAATAAGTTCAATCTTACCTTTCGCAACCATTTCGCGTAATGCATTCAGAATATCTTCCGCGGCAAGGGAAGTACTTTTTTCTGCACCTTTAATTGTAATACCCTCGACACCGGAATGTTCAAGCATCTCTTCGAGCAGGCTCTCAGTATCACCTGATTCCAATGCCATTAAATGAGAGGTTCGCTCGGATGCGTACTTCTTCCTTACTTTACGTGTACCGCCTTCAAGAATACTGCCGCCGCCGATAGTGATGCTCGGAGAATAATTTCTGACAACAAACCTGTCACCTGGAAGGGCAACAACAGGTGTTTCGAGTTGAAAATGAACGTACCCTGTGGTTCCAGGGCTAATAACTTCGGTTTCAACAGGAACCGCACGAGCCATAACCTCCGCAGTTCCGGTATGCAGCCTTACCCGCTGATACTTCCTGAGCGGTTTTGCTGTTTCAAGAAGAGTCAGGGTAGTATCAAGACTCCCCTTCACCTGAAGATATCCGGGTTCTGCAACACATGATCCTCTTAAAACATCATCCTTCTCCAGACCGACAAGGTTCAGGGCGATCCTGTCACCCGCAACTCCCGTCTTCACATCCTTGTTCGCGTTTACCCTCATCTCACGGACTCGATATTTTCCCCCGCCTGGCTGCAGCTCAAGCTCATCTCCAACCGATACACTGCCTGAGGCAGCCGTCCCGCCGATGATCGTTCCAAATCCTTCAAGCACGAATACTCTGTCAATGTCCAGCCTGAATTTTCCTTCCGAGTATCTCTGGCCCTTATCTTCCGCAAGCTGAACAAGAACTTCCCTGAGCTCCTCCATCCCAATACCTGTCATTGAAGATACTCTGTATACAGGTGTTCCGCTGAACACCGAATCTTCGAAATACTCCTTGATCTCGGATTCAACCAGTTCCTGCATTTCGTCATCAACAAGATCGCACTTGGTCAGAGCAACGATACCCTTCTCAACACCAAGAAGCTTGAGAATATCAAGGTGTTCTCTTGTCTGAGGCATTATTCCCTCATCGGCTGCGACAACCAGAAGGAAACAGTCAACTGTAGCTGTTCCGGCAACCATCTGCCGGATGAATTTCTCGTGTCCGGGCACATCAATAAAGGATATGACACCACCGTTTGGAGTGGGCATGAATACATACCCTAGCTCGATGGTAATACCTCTCTCTTTTTCCTCTTTGAGTCTGTCAGGGTCGCTCCCAGTCAGATACTTGACGAGTTGGCTCTTCCCATGGTCAATATGACCGGCGGTACCTACTATTATGCCCATAATTCCTGTAATGCTGAATTCACCAGTGATGCCAGCATATCCATCTCGCCCGGCTGAAGTGTTCTCATATCCAGTTTGACCAGGCCGTCTTCAATTCTCGAGGCAACCGCGGGACTGGAAAGACGGAGCTTCCTGGCCAGAGCATCGTTATCCGGACTCTCCAGCCCCACGCCTACTGATGGGATGGCATAATCCGGAAGTGACCCGCTTCCCACGTAACTGTCAGTTTCCAGAATCGATGCTGTGCATGAAACGGGCAAGGTCAGAAGCGCGAGAAACTCATCAGCCTTTTTCCGTAGTTCATCAACATCAGCCGCGAACATTCTGTAAAGAGGATGATTGTCTGCAAGGTATTCAATACCCTCCCTGAAAAGCATCAGAGAAGCTTCCAGCGCGGCAATTGTAAGTTTCCCGACTCGGAGAGCTCTGGCAAGAGGATGTTTCTTGATCTTCTGAATGTATTCCTTACTTCCTGTAATTATTCCAGCCTGGGGACCGCCTATAAGCTTATCCCCCGAACTTGTCACAACTGCTGCTCCGGCTTCGATGCTGCTCTGTACAGTTGGCTCGGAAGGGAGACCGAAATTTGAAAGATCAACGTAGGAACCAGCGCCCAGATCATCCACAACGGGAATACTGAATTCCTCTCCAAGTTCAACAAGCTGTTCAAGGGGAACCTCTCCGGTGAACCCCCTTATCCTGTAGTTGGAGGGGTGAACGCGCAGGATTATCGCAGTATTCTCGTTAATCGCTTCGCGGTAATCCCGAAGATGGGTTCTGTTAGTGCAACCCACCTCACGCATATGGGCGCCGCTCTGCTTCATCACGTCCGGAATCCTGAAGGAGCCCCCGATCTCAACCAGCTGTCCCCTGGATACTATTACTTCCCGTCCGCTTGCAAGGGCGGACAGTACAAGTAGAGTGGCTCCAGCGTTGTTGTTTGCTATCGTTGCCGCTTCCGACCCTGCGAGTTCACATATCAGTCTCTCCGTATGTATGTCGCGGTGCCCTCTTCTTCCGGTTTCGCAGTCCCACTGGAGAACACTGTATCCCTGCGCAATCCTGCTGACCGCTTCCACGGCACTGTCCGGCATACAGGCTCTTCCAAGGGCGGTGTGAAGAATTACTCCGGTAGCGTTGATTACATTCTTCATGCTTGAACTGGTGATCCGATCTAGCTCGATAAGTACCTTGTCCTGAAGCTTTTCAGAAGTCTGAGGTTTCTTCCCTTCAAGGATCAAGGTTCTCTCGTTCTCAAGCACGCTTCTGCATGCCATCAGGATTGTTGCCGGCGTCCCGCTTTCGTCTGTTATTTTCTCCACGAGTTCATGTACTGCAGGTAGTTTTCTCAATAATTCGTTGAGTTCTAAATCCTTCATACCTGTCAATCCCTGTCATGCTGATAGGATTTCGCCCCTATCATGTTTATTGAATTCTTCGGACACTTGGGAAGGCATAACCCGCAGCCAATACAGATGTCAGTGTCCACAACATGTCTTTCCTTCAATTCTCCGGTGATTGCATTCACCGGGCAGACTTTCGTGCACAGTGTACATCCTATACAGCTGCTGTCTATGTAAGCCTTTGGTCTTGCAGGAGCACTATCAAGTATGGCCCCGGTAGGGCACTCCGAAGCGCAAAGACCACAGTTAATACATTTCTCAGAATCGATAACCGCCAGAAAATCATCAACGATTATTGCATCTACAGGACATGCCTTTTCACATTTCCTGCATCCTATGCATGCCATGGTGCAGGCTTTTCTGGCAAGTGCACCCTTATCAAGGCTGGAGCAGGCTACAACAACTTCCCGATTCACCGGCCACAGTTCTATGATATTCTTGGGGCAGGCTTCAAGGCACTTGCCGCATCCCGTGCAGGCGATCTTATCAACAACAGGTATACCGTTCTCTCCCATTTCAATGGCATCGAAGGGACAGACGATTACGCAGTCACCGAATCCAAGGCAGCCGTAGGAGCATGTTTTCTGCCCCCCCATGATCATTGAAGCTGAGACGCAGTCAGCGGGACCGTGATACTCGAACTCATCCCTTGCCGAGTGGCCACCGTTGCAATGGACAAGGGCTATAAGCCTGACGCTATCGGATATTTCCCCTCCAACCGCATCGGCGATCTGCTGGTTTATCTCAGCGCTTGCGGCCAGGCACCCATCCGCTGGAGCGTCACCTTTTACCACAGCCTCAGCGAATTGCATGCAGCCCGGGTAACCGCATCCACCGCAGTTGGCACCGGGAAGCAGGCTGTTTACCTTTTCAACAAGAGGATCCCTTTCTACCGCAAGTTTCTTAGCGGCAAAGGCCAGTCCCAGTCCAAAGATAAGCCCCATTAACCCGAGCACGATAGCCGGGTTGCCTACAGATTCAACCAGAGATTCCTCTCCAGAAATAAGTATTACATGAATAAGCATCAGAGTATTCATCTCATCCCCCCAGTCCCGCGAAGCCGAGGAACGCGATGGACATTATGCCGGCCACCAGAAATGCGACCGGTTTCCCCTTCATAGCTGGAGGTACATCTGCGAGTTCGAGTCTCTGCCGCAGGCCGGCCATCAGGATGAGGGCAAGGGTGAAACCGATCCCGGCTGCAATCGCGTTGACCAGTGAGTATCCAAGGCTGTACTTCTCATCGATATTGAGAACAGCAACTCCAAGAATAGCGCAATTGGTTGTGATCAAAGGCAGGAAGATGCCAAGAGCACTGTAGAGAGCTGGGCTGAATTTTTGAAGTATCATCTCCACAAGCTGAACAAGGGACGCTATTATCAGTATGAATGCGATGGTGCTTAGATAGGTAAGTCCCATCGGAACCAGAAGAAGATTGTACGCTGCCCATGATCCCAGTGTTGCGAGGGTCATTACGAAGATGACCGCTGCTCCCATGCCGATTGCGGAATCCAGCTGTTTGGATACTCCGAGGAAGGGGCAGATACCAAGAAACCTTGCCAGCACGAAGTTGTTAACAAAGATGGATGCTATGATTATGGCCATCATCTTTCCAAGGTCGAACCCCTGGCTGCCGGAATCGGGTGTCGCCAGAAGGGCTGAAAGCAGTACTGTAGGATTCATTACTGACGACCTCCCTTACGCTTTTCAAGGATGTTGAAAAATCCCAGTATAAAGCTAAGCAGGATGAAGGCTCCCGGAGCGAGTATCGCTATAAGAAGCGGCTGATTCTGGTAAGCAGTACCAAGAACATTGATGTTAAGTAGTGTTCCGTTTCCAAGCAGCTCACGGAATGAAGCCAGAATAACCATGGCCAGAGTAAATCCTATACCCATTCCAACTGCATCGGCAACCGAGTTGAGGACGGGATGCCTGTTTGCGAACCCCTCCGCCCTGCCGAGTATTATACAGTTCACCACGATCAGCGGTATGAATATCCCCAGGCTTCGGTGAAGATCGGGAAGGTACGCGTTCATGACCATATCAACCAGTGTAACAAAAGTAGCGATAATCACAATGTAGCAAGGAATCCTTACCTTTGATGGAATGATGTTCCGGAAAAGTGATACCAGAAAATTGGAACAGATCAGTACGAAGGATGCAGCGGCTCCCATTCCAAGAGCATTCTCAACGGAAGTTGTCACCGCAAGGAAGGGGCACATGCCAAGAACAAGCCGAAAAACAGGATTCTCGCGGTAGATCCCTTTGGTCAGATCCTTCCATAGGCTCATTGCATACCTCCTTCCGTATCACTCGTACTGAAAAGCCCGACTTCGCTCATCGCCTCAAGGCCGGCTCTAATGGAATTGGTCACGGTCCGCGAAGTGATGGTAGAGCCCGTCATGGCATCGATCCCTCCTCCATCCTTTGTTAGGAGGCAATCGGAAGCAGCCAATCCGTTGAACTTCGAAATGAGCTTGGCAGGATTGACGATATTGGCTCCGAGACCCGGGGTCTCCTGCTGGAAAAGGATCATGGTATTTGAGATAATTCCCTCAAGCTCTACAGCCACCATAGTCTGCACGGTGCTTGAATAGCCTTTTCCAAAAGCGATGAACACGTAACCTATTCTGGAAGTATCAGGTGGTACTGAGATTCGAACGATATTCAGTGTATTGTCGCTTGAGGCATAAGGATTTTCCAGTCCGGCGATGGAAAGAGAATCGAAAGCCAGGCTGTCCCCAGGGCTGAGGCTTGCAGCAACTTCGTTCATTGCGCTCTGTTTTGCAAGTTCCTTCTGAATCGCGATTATCGGTGCTGTCCTGCTGTTGACGAACCCCAGCGCAACTGCGGCTACGAGAGCGACAAGCATCAGAACCAGACCGATTTTCAACATTTCAGCCATTCTTTTTCACCTCCCCGAAGACCTTGGGCAAGGTAAGTTTATCTATCAGTGGAGTGACAAGGTTCATAAGAAGGATAGAGTATGAACATCCCTCAGGATAGCCGCCCCACCTTCTTATCACCATTGTCAGCAGCCCGGCACCTATGCCGAATATGATCCTACCCTTTGGAGTAACCGGGGTTGTCACCATATCGGAAACCATGAAAATTCCGCCGAGGATAACTCCGCCGGCAAGAACATGGAAGAGAGGATCTCCGTCAAACCATCCGCTGCCGCCGAATACCCAGGCAAGAACAGCAACCGTTCCAAGGTAACTTATAGGAAGCCGCAGTTCAAGCACTCCCCTCATAACAAGGTAGATAGCTCCAACCAGAAGAAGGATTACCGAAGTCTCTCCGAGGCAGCCCCCGCTTCTCCCGATCAGCAGGTTCATATATGTGGATTTGCTGGAGAGGGCGCTTCGAATGCCGTCAGCCCTTTCTTCAAGGATTGAAGCCTCCGAGATGTTCCCTTCAGTTCGGGCATTCTGCGCGCTGGCATCCAGATCGAAGGTCTGCTTGAGCACGTTCAGCGGGGTAGCTCCGGAGATAGCATCGGCCATCGGGATTGCACTCATTTCTTCCTGCACGATACCACTTGTTCCCCAGGAATTACCATCACTGCTGTTCCAGGCTTCCGGCGCAGTCCATCCCGCTGTCATAAGAATTGGGAAACTGGCCATAAGGAAAGCTCTTCCAAGAAGGGCAGGATTCACGATATTATGTCCAATACCACCGAAAGCCTGTTTACCGACTACGATGGCAAAAGCTGTACCTATAACCGGAAGCCACAAAGGAACCCCCGATGGAAGGTTGTATGCAAGGAGCATACCCGTTACAATGGCACTGCCATCCAGAGCGAAACTCACGGGCCTCTTCATGAACTTGAGGCATAAATACTCAGCTGCTACTGCCGTCGCGGCACTCAGGAATACAATCAGCAGCGCCCTGGGTCCGAAAAACCAGGTTGCGGCCGCCAGCGCGGGAAGAAGAGCAATAACCACATCGAACATTATCTTTCGCGTTGTCTGGGTTGCGCCCACATGAGGTGACATCGCAAGCTCAAATCGTCTGGTCGCCATTTATGCCTCCTTTCCTTTGTTGGCCCTGATAGCATCCTGAGCCTTTTTTATGTAGTGAACAAGATATCTGCCGGCAGGACAGACGTAACTGCAGGTCCCGCAGGCCATACAGTTCAGCGCGCCAAATTCCTCGGCAAGTTTCCATTTTTCATTCTCAGCGGCAAGAGCTATCAGGTTGGGTGTAAGCCTCAAAGGACAGACATCCACACATTTGCCACAACGGATGCATGGGCTTTCAATAACATCCCTCACTTCATCATCGGTAAGTGCCAGAACACCACTGGTTCCCTTCGTTACAGGCACACCATCAGTGTAAAGGGACATACCCATCATGGGGCCTCCGCTTATCAGTCTTTTAACGTCTTTGGTGTAACCGCCGGATTTCCCGATAAGATCGGAGAAAAGGGTTCCAACGCAGGCATCGTAATTGGCAGGGGAGATAACACCTCTTCCGGTCAGGGTGATTATCCTGCGAAGGGAAGGTTCGCCATCCCGAACAGCTTTGGCCACTGCCGCAGCAGTACCAACGTTCTGAACCACTACTCCAACATCAAGCGGAAGCCCTCCTGCGGGAACCTCCCGCCCGGTGGCGGCATCAATAAGCTGCTTCTCAGCGCCCTGGGGATAGCTGACTTTCAATGGAAGAACACAACAGCCCTTTTCGTCCATGAGCTTAATCGCATCGGGCTTGTTGATCTCAATACCTATAAGACAATGCTCAACACCGAGTGTATATGCAAGTATTTCCATTCCGAGAATAATGTCATCGGGATTCTCCAGCATCAGTCTGTGGTCTGCCGTAAGGTAGGGTTCGCACTCTATGCCGTTTATTATAAGAGTATTGATATTCTTATCGGGGGGTGGAGAAAGCTTCACATAAGTGGGAAAACTGGCCCCTCCCATACCGCAGACACCGGCGAGTTTGATCCGTTCGGTTATCTCAGCGGGAGAATGATTGCTGTAGTCATCCCACTTCTCAAATATCTGGCCTCCGTCTTCGGATTCAGTCTCGATGACCACACAGGGGCCGGTTCTTCTGTGAGGCATTGGGAAATTCTCAATAGATTTCACAGTGCCGCTCACAGGTGAATGTGTGGGCAAACTTATAAAACCGTTCTGAGAACCGATCTCCTGTCCCCTGGTAACCTTATCTCCTTTTGAGACCGTAGGTTTAGAAGGAACTCCCATATGCTGACATAAAGGCACCCATACTGTTTCAGGAGCAGGCAATCTTGTAATCGGCTGCTTCGATGATAAATCTTTGTTACCTGGAGGGTGAATCCCCCCCTTGAATGATCTGGCTTTGATCATACGCCTCCCCGATTTCAGGCTTGCGCCATGCAGAGATGTGCTCTCGGCTACTCTTTCAGTAATTTATCGAGTTCTTCCTTGAACTGCGAAACGTCCTTGAATTTCCTGTATACACTGGCAAATCTTACGTAAGCAACCTGATCAACCTCGTGAAGTAATTCCATCACACATTCGCCAATGAATTTCACGGTAACTTCCGCCGTATATTCTTCGGTAATACTTGCAATTATCCGGTCAACCAGATCGTGCAGATCTTCAGCGGCAACAGGTCTCTTCTCGCACGCTCTGTCTATACCCTTCTCAAGCT
The DNA here is from genome assembly GCA_964624675.1 of uncultured bacterium. Classification (GTDB taxonomy): domain Bacteria; phylum Fermentibacterota; class Fermentibacteria; order Fermentibacterales; family JCC-6; genus Aegiribacteria. Next base: position 732 of record CAZUYF010000038.1, on the reverse strand, counting down.
TCTTCCGATCGAAGGGCTCCCTCCTGCCATCGTTCTTCACAACGACAGGAAAGGATCTTTCAACATACTCGTAAGTTGTGAATCTATATCCGCATTCGGCGCATTCCCGCCTTCGCCGGGTAGCCTCTCCATCCCTTACCGAACGTGAATCTATTACTCTGTCATCTACGCTTGAGCAACGGGGACACTTCATCCATGCACTCCAAACATCGTTGCATAAGTACAGAATTCGATCCTGTCAGACTGCACAAGTACCCAGAATCATAGTAAATATCCTTGACGAGGTACACCGTTATCAATAGAATCAGCTGGCTTCGGTGGTGGGAGTAGTTCAGTTGGTAGAGCCCCTGATTGTGGTTCAGGTGGTCGCCGGTTCAAGTCCGGTCTCCCACCCCACAATGCGCCTCTAGCTCAATTGGCAGAGCAACGGACTCTTAATCCGTAGGTTCCGGGTTCGATTCCCGGGGGGCGTACCAGAAAATAAAGCCGCGGGGCCTAGAGTCTCGCGGCATCGTATACATAAAAAATGTGCGCCCGTAGCTCAGCTGGATAGAGCAGCGGACTTCTAATCCGCAGGCCACAGGTTCGAATCCTGTCGGGCGTACCAACTATGGGGACGGAGGTGATTCCTCCGTCCCCTTTTAAAGGTATGGTGCGTCCACCAGTGCTTCGGCAAGGTATTCGTACTCGGCATCACCATTGTACAGCTGAGCTGAGAACCTGATAATCCTT
>CAZUYF010000037.1:0-13106 GCA_964624675.1 uncultured bacterium | reverse complement strand
GCTGAGTAAGAATTCCTCCGTCAGTTGTGAGCCTGATGAAGTATACACCGCTTGCGATTTCAGATCCGGGAGCCCAGCTTACACTGTGGCTTCCGGATTCAACAGAACCGCTGAGGATGGTCTCGACCATTCGGCCGGAGACATCGTAAACGGAGATTTCAACATTTCCGCTGAAGGGAACGTTGAATCCAAGGGATGCGTTTTCGGTAACAGGGTTGGGGTAAGGCCTGTCAAGAGAGAGGGAGGTTGAAGCGCCCTCTGAACCGGCAATACCTACTCCTATGATAATTTCATCCATGTCGTATTTGTAATCGTGCAGGAACGCACCAACGTGCATTACACCGCTTCCAGGGACCGTGACATTAATGTTAGCAATACCGGAGGCGTTGGTTGTGCCTTCTTCGTAACATGTCATGCCGTCGTAGTTGTCAACACCGTCTGTCAGGGTAACGTTAACTCCCTCAACAGGAGAACCGCCATCGGTTACGGTGATGGAAATGTTCTGAGTACCTGGATCTACCGATGGAGGAGCAGCGATAAGAAGTTGTCCTGGTTCGCCCAACACATCGAAGGTCCATGTATCAATACCCGGATCTCCGAACCACATGTACATCTTTGCGTTAGCGATACCGTATGTGCCGTGAGTATTGATGGTAACAACTGTAGCAGCGTTTATTCCCTCTCCAATACCGAAGATACCCTGGTCGTAGATAGCTTCATATAACTCTTTTATGTAAGTATGGTTCGCTTCGGTGTAGGAAGGATCGGTAGCTGAAAGGTTACCACTTGATCCGTTAGTCGCCCACTGCCATGCTTCGGCAAGACATGTTCCCGCTCCGCTATAGGAACCGCAGAGACATGCGATGTTGAATACATGGGGCATGAAAGTGTTCGTAAGGGCGTTGATATTGGTGGCGTTCCACCCCGGAGACCATGCCCAGTAGGTCACATCTCCGTGCCCTCTGTAGGTGACTGTTCCTATTCCGTTATTGATGGCGTTAGAGACCATTGCGGCGGTGCCGCCTTCGGGAGGATAAACCTTTGTGAAGGTAAAGTCGATAAGGCTGTAGGGGAAGGCTGCAAGTTGATTCATGCAGAGTGTATACTTACCTGGATATAACTGCTCATGTGCGGCAAGGATAGCCTCGCTGGGCGTTACATCTGTAGTGTAACTGTCGTCGAAGGAGTAGTCCATGTATCCGTCTATGATCTTTTCCACCTGGTGCTCTATCTGGGTCTGATTGCCGGTGAGCCTGCCTATTCCCAACTCTGGGTAGACGTCAGGAGCACCGTTGATGCATCCGTACCAGTAATCTCCAAGGTATCCGTTCCAGGAGTAGGACGGAAGTTCAGCGTATGTGCCAACGATGCATGCGAATCGGGTCACTCCCGATGTGTAGTTGCTGGTTATGGCCGCCTTGATGGCGGCGGTAGTGGTTGGTGTCGTCAGGGTCTCGACTCTGGTATGGAGTCCCAGGTAATGATGGGTCTCGAAGAGCTCTGAAACCCAGTCTACATTTTCAGTGGTGCATACAAAAATGTACTCTATTCCGTCGTCTCTGGAGCCGCTGGTTGCAGATGCTTCAAAGACATCCCAGTTGATTACAATCTGTTCCATCTCCCTCGCCATTGAGGGAAGAACCTGATCGGAAAGCTGTGCTGCATTTCCCTCGAAATCAACCCTCACGGTGATACTGGTCACAACTTCCAGGTTTCCAGAGGAAGCGTTGAAGTTGAAAGGATTCACAACGAGTCTTGAAACGTTCAAACCGGACCATGTTCCTTCGTTATCGATCATTACGTTTGAGGAGGGATAACTTTCGACTCCCTGGTAGAATTCATCGCTGATTACAAAAGGATACGGTGTGTGGTCCATGTCGATCTCCGGGGTCTGCCTGGGGAGGATATCCATGTCTCCGTAGGTAGTTGAAATAACTTCCTCAACCGTAACAACGGCATTGGTTCCGAATGGAAGAGCGAACATTTCGACTACGGATGGAAGGTCAGGTAAACCTACCTGTCCCTGTGAAAAGCAATCGGGCAGCTCAACACAGTCCCACAGTCTGCCCTCTGCTGGTTTTTCGTAAAGCCAGAAGCCGGGAATGGATATCTCCAGCACCATATGGTTCTGGTCCGATTCAAGGACCGTCACCTCAGGGCTTTCTCCCATGGAGCCTCCGAAGGATTGCCAGGCTGAAACGCTTCCCTGTCCCGCAGCGAAAACAGAAGCCACGGCCAGGAGCAGAATCAAGAAAGTTTTCTTCATATCAATTGCCTCCTTGTTAATGATTCTTGAAATAGAAATGGTTACACTAAGACAGCATAATAATTTAACAGAAGGACTTGGTAATAGTCAAGGCACTCTTCCGGGCCGGCAGTCACCACTGCCGGTCATGCAGTATATTCATAGAAACACCGAAAGGAGCATTAAATGAAAAAGATACTTATACTGTTACTGGTTTGCGGTTTAGCTACAGCCGGAATGAGGGTCGGAGGCAGGCTCGGCTACTATGGCGGAGGCGACCCCCGGACAGGACAGAGCGCCTCAGGCGCTGTTTTCGGCGGTCAGCTGACTTTTCCTCTCCTTGGTCTTGTTGATCTTGAGATCAGCGGATCGTATGCCTCCAGCGAGAGCGATATCACGATGGAGCAATACCTTGTCTCCTATATCAGCGATGAATACGGCCAGAACTACCAGGGGGACACAACAGGTCTTTACCAGTACCTGGAAGACGAGTGGGGATGGTCTCCGGACAGCATCAGTACTCAGCTGCTGAACGATTACACAGCTACTTTCCATGATATCGATCTGGGAGCTACCATGAAAATTAAAATACCCATCGGTGTCATACCCCTGAAACCCTACGTAGGCGCAGGAGGCGGAGTTCACTTACTCTTCAGCGATGCCGATATTCTGATGCAGGTTGTCAACGAGGAAACGGGCGGCAACTTGAGTATCGACGCCTACGACCATGTACATCCAGGCATTCATGGAGTAATCGGACTTGCTTTCGAGCCTCCTATGATTCCAATAAGTTTTTTCGGAGAGTACAAATACACCAAACCCATAGCTTCGGACCAGGATGTGGACGGAATCAGTATGTTCTACGCTGGTGTGAATCTGGGATTCTGAACCCGCAACAGAGATTTGCAGACAGGTGACACGGGACTCCCATTCTGTGTCACCTGTTTTCTTTATTCATAATTCCCTGCATCATTGCGTGGTGAATGGGTTCTCCCGAGGCGATTACTCCCCCGGAATCAGGGGTCCAATCTCCTCCTTCGTACGAAGAAACTTTCCCGCCCGATTCCATTGCAAGAAGAACACCGGCTGCCATGTCCCAGGGTTTCAGATGCTCTTCCCAGAATCCGTCAAGCCTCCCGCACGCCACGTATGCGAGATCAAGCGCCGCGGAGCCCCCCCTGCGGATTCCCTGTACCCTTTCGAGGAAATACCTGAGGACACCAATATCTATACCGGGATCATCTATTTTTCTGTGGTAGGGAAAGCCGGTTGCGAAAATACAATCCGAAATGTCCGTAACTCCCGTAGAAAATATCTGACTCCCGTTCATCCATGCTCCCGACCCCCTTGATGCAGAAAAGGTTTCGTTCCTGCCCGGATCATGTACGCAGCCGTACTCTACATCATTCCCATTCCAGTATGCTATGCTCACTGCCCAGACAGGATATCCGTGAGCGAAGTTGTTAGTGCCGTCCAGCGGGTCGACAATCCAGAAAGGGGGTGCGGGAAACACTCCTTCCCAGCTTTCCTCACCAAGGAAACCCGCTTTCGGATCGATTTTCAGAAGACGTTTTTTCAGATACTTCTCCGAGAGCAGATCAGCGGAGGTAACCAGCTCGTGGCCGCTCTTCCTTGATACGGATGCTCCGTTTTGTGCATCCAGAAGGATTGAACCGGCTTCACGGGCCGACTGTATAATTTCATCGATCATCTGATCATCAACCTTCCTGAAAACCTGCTGAAACCTCTTCATCAGACACGATGGGTTCAGTCTTGTTTTTTTCCCTTCAGTTTGATACTTTAATTCAAACTTTTACAGAACGTAAGAACATACTAAGACAGAGGACAGAAAATGAAGAAAAAGAACCTGATATCTCACAGCATATCTATCTTACTCTCCTGGATTCTTGGGGTAATCGCCATTGTGGCCGGGGCAGCGATAATCATATTTGCAACTACAGCCTGGGGACCCGTCAGGGGCAGCCTTGTATCCATATCGGAAGGTCTTCATAGCGCTAATGCGGCGGTGGAGCTGATAGGAAAGGATTTCGGAACATCCTCCTCCCTCGTCAGCGAAGTAAGCAATTCCATAAGAAGCATGAAGGATATAGTTCATGAAACCTGGATAACGGTTAACAACATCAGTGAGACCACGGAGGATATCAGAAGGCTGGTTCTTACCGTGGGGGAGAGTCTTGAAAACCTTCCATCCACCATAACCTCGATGATAGGCAGGAACTATTTCTCAGAAGCGATATCCAGCCTGAACAATACCTACTACTCGTCTGGAGAGATGATAACCCAGATGGAACATCTTTCTCTCACGCTGCAGCCCCTGGAGCCGCTTCTTTCCGAAGTTGCAGATGGAGTTGATTCCCTTGCAGGAGATCTTTTTTCCACCGAGGAGGCATTCAATGAAGCCACGCAACACCTTTCAAAGGCGGCCGAAGCGATTGAAAACGCCGCTGCCTCATCTATCCTTCCGCTGATAGCAGCTGGAATAGGCCTTATTCCTCTGCTCGTGGGTATCTACCTGATAATTCAGGGAATAGCTCTTGGGAGGCTCTATTCCGCCGGAGTTGAGCCCGTTGAGCCTGATATGGATGAAACCGTCTGAAAGCTCTGGATATTCGCAGGATTCCAATCAGCGTGAACAGCGGCCCTCTCAACAACTGATTCCTCCTTCGGTATGTTTCCCAGCCTTGCTATGGTATTGGTTTCCCTGTGCCTTATTACAAGGTTCATCCAGTTGTACTGTTCTGGGTATTGCTTTGCTATGGATTCGTACTTCGCAAAAAGCTGCCTGGTGCCGCTGACGTCGAGATTCTCCGGATCGAATCTGTGGAATGTTATATGGTTCTTCATGCCCGGAAGGACTCTGTTGCAGGCTATCAGCAGCCGGCATCCTGTGGATTTTGCCAGCCTGACAGGCGTAGAAGAAGCAAGAACCGGTACTCCGAAGCTCTCCACCCAGTGTCCTTTCGGGCCTCCCCATCCCGTAGGGGATATCTGTATGATCTCTCCCCTGTCAATAGCATCGTATGCCCAGCGAAGAGGCTCATCGGGGAAGGCAACATGGTGCCATCTCCGGCTCACGTTCAATCTTGCCTTCTTTAGAATATCCGGAGCATCGGCGTACCTTGATGATATCACATGCATAGTGTAACCTGTAATAGCCAGCAGAATATGAAGGGTCCGTTCGTCACCGAAGTGAGGTACAAGCAGAAGTACTCCCTTTCCCTCGTTAACAGCCTCGTCCAGAATATCCCTGTTCTCCCAGGACACTATCCCGGATGCATTTTCAGTGCTGAGCCTGCCTGAGTAGAAAAGGCCCAGAAGAGCTCTCTGATGCACTCTCCAGTACCCTTTGAGAATAATTCTCAGCTGGGTTTCGCTCTTCGCGGGGAAAATTCTTGAAAGGTGCCCGAGATAGACCCTGTTTTTTTCCCTGTTGCAATGATATCTGACCAAGGACAGAATTCGGGCAAGGTGTTCTGAACCCCTGACACCGAGAATTCTCGTCAGACAGGAAATAGCAAGATAGTAAGTGCCTCTCAGTGACAGATTTCCACCTTCTTTTCAGCTGCTCTGCGGTATTCACCCTCACCCCTGTTCCCGGGGTGTCATTCATCTCTGCCCGTACTATACTAAAAGAATATGAAGATTCTTATGCTTACTATCCCTTTAGTGATCGGGCTGCTTAATGCAGGAAGCATTACTCTGCTGAAGCAGGAAGCAATAGATATACCCGTAGCCCAGTACAGAGCCGTGAGATTCGCGCTCCCGGAACATTTGTCGGACAGCGCCAGTCTGCGGGGGATTATCAGCATCAGTCCCGATACGGCATCCATTGAACTGATACTCCTTCATATTGATGACTACATCAGATGGAGAAGCAGTACAGGTGCTGTTGATACGCTGAAATATCTGTCAATATCCTCAGGCCCCTTTGAAATTGAAGTTCCGGGACTGGGCAGCTACGCCCTTGTTGTCAGTAACCGGGGCAACTACCGTCCCGCCTCGATAATACTTGACCTGGAAGTTTTTTTTGCCGGAAGCGGGAAGACCGGAGATCCCCTTCCAGCCGCCCTCAGGCTTGCTCTGTTCCTTATGATGGCGGGAACGGCGGCTATTGCACTGGGAAGCGTACTATCAAGAAAGTTCCATCGGCGGAAACACATAACTTGACGGGGCTGTAAATCTCTATATACTCATATTCCGACAGGAAAAAGGGGGAAATTTACTATGCTTATTTCTACAAGAAGCCGGTACGCGTTGCGTGTTCTCGCTCGAATGGCCAGAATAATGAATATGGGCCATAAACAACCTGTGTCACTTGCCCTGTTGTCAGAGCAGGAGCAGGTTTCGGTGCGTTACCTTGAGCAAATATTCGGTTTACTCAGGACCAGCGGAATAGTAAAAGGAAAAAGGGGTCCAGGCGGTGGGTACGTTCTGGGAATGCCTCCCGGAGAGATAAGTCTCTTCGATGTAGTAGATGTTCTTGAAGCAGATTTTCTACCGACGAACTGTATGTTGGGAGAAACAAGCTGTTCGCCTGAGGATGGTTTTAAACAGGCAACTTGCACCCTCATGGATAAATGTGTAACCAGACCTCTCTGGATGACGCTCAGGAACATGTATTACTCATATATGAAGGACAAAACGCTGGAAGATCTTATCGAAGGAAATGTCCGGGAGCCATAGCAATGTGGAAGTATTCGAAAAAACTCATGGATCATTTTATGAATCCAAGGAATTCGGGGCAGCTGTTGAATCCCGATTGCCATTCAGAGGTTGGTTCTCCACAGTGCGGTGATGCCATGACCCTTGATATTCAGGTGGACGACGAAGACAGGATCGGAGAAATCAGGTTCATGACCTTCGGCTGCGCGGGAGCTATTGCCGCCGCCTCCGCCCTTACGGAAATAGCAAAAGGAAAGACTCTCGAAGAGGCTCTCGTTATCACTAACGATCAGATAGTGGAGTTCCTCGGCGGAATGCCGGAAGAGAAGTATCACTGTTCCGTAATGGGGCACGAAGCCCTTTCGCTGGCAGTTGAAGATTTCAGACACCGGCGGAAAAACACGTTAGAACATCTTGAGGCTATTCTCAGAGAAAAACCTGATGAGCTTGCAGCAGCCGTTAAAGACGGAAGTATCAGTATTGAACATATCCACCCCACACGCGTTTGGGTCAGGCTTTCCGGCGGAGATGAGGGCCTCGCCATGTCGGTTCTGGAAAAAGAACTGCAGCAGCGTACCGGAAAAACAGTGAAAGTGAGGGTCACGCGGTGAAAGTGTACCTGGACAATAATGCCACCACTAGAATTGCGCAGGAAGTGTTGGACGCGATGCTCCCCTTTCTTACGGAACGGTTCGGTAATCCATCCAGCTTCCATTCCTTTGGAAGCGATCTCATGGAAGATATTGAGTCGGCAAGGGAGAAGGTTGCTGTCCTCCTTGGCGCCCATGCCGAAGAGATCGTGTTTACGTCAGGCGGAACCGAAAGTGATAACATGGCGTTGATCGGAGCGACTGAGATAAACCCGCTTAAACCTGGTCTTGTTGCGTCAACTGTCGAACATCCTGCAGTTCTTGAAACGGCTGAGTACATTAAGAGTAAAGGCCACCCTGTGGGACTTTCGGAAGTTAACAGTGACGGAACCCTGAATATGGACTCTCTTGAGCGCTTAATCAGCGAACAGACCGGTCTTGTTTCCATAATGATGGCTAACAACGAAACCGGTGTCATAATGCCTGTTGAGAGAGTAGCCCGCATAGCACATGAAGCCGGGGCGCTTTTTCATACAGATGCGGTTCAGGCTGTGAGCAAAATACCGGTGGACGTAAGATCCTCAGGCATAGACCTGCTCAGTATCTCAGCCCACAAGCTTCATGGGCCTAAGGGAGTAGGAGCCCTTTTCATCAGGAAGGGGATAGAGATACCTCCTCTTATGCTGGGGGGACACCAGGAAAGAGGAATGCGGGCAGGCACTTACAATGCCGCCGGGATAGTGGGACTCGGAGTGGCAGCTGAACTTGCGGCCGCGCACCTTTCTGAGGAGAACGGCGGAACAGGGCTGCTGCTTGAAAAACTGGAGAGCGGAATCCTGGCAAAATGCCCCGGGGCATTTATTGTGGGTGCAGACACCGAGCGGCTTCCCAATACAGCGACAGTATTATTCAGGGGAGTGGAAAGTGAGGCGGTGATGACCCTTCTGGATTTAGAAGGGATCTGTGTTTCTTCGGGTTCCGCATGCAGCTCCGGCAAAGAATTCTCCAGTTACGTTCTCGCGGCTATGGGTATTGATCCTGTTGATGCCAATACTGCGTTGCGCTTCAGCCTGAGCAGATATACCACCGGGAGGGAGATCGATTACGTATTGGAAGTTCTTCCGCCCATCATAGAGAAGCTCAGGGAGATTTCACCCTACGTGAACCGCTGATAATCAGAACCCTGATCCCGTCCATGCAGCTCCAACGGAAATACTGTACGTCTCACCGCCGCTCAATCCTGCCCGGAGGACCCCAAAAAGAGATATCCAGTCGAATGCGTAAAGAACTCCGCAGCCGCTCAAACCAAAATCACCCTGTGTGTTACCATCCATCGCGCAGACTATCTGAACATCCTCGGTAACGTAGCTGGCACCCCCAAAAGAGAAATCCATATAATCGGTCATCCTATCCTCGAATGGGTTTCTACCTCCGTTGAGAACGTACGAAGCGGAAGCCTGAAGCCGGAAAAGGCGGAAGGTCGTGCTTGTTACAGCTCCAAGAATAAGCTCGGAACCGCGATCCCGTCCTTCAAGCCCGGTTGGCAGTCTCAGCAGGCCTCGCAGAACAATAGCGGAACCTCCTCTTGCGGTTTCGTACAGCCAGGCGCATCCAGCGGTAATGTCTCCAAGAATCCTGTCTTCCCCATCTGAATCGTCGATGTAGAAAGGTATTTCTCCGCCTATTTCGAACCCGTCTATCCACCCCCAGGTTATGCTCACGGGAAGAACAAGATAACTCTCGGAGGAGTTCTTCAGATCTATATAATTCAGGCGGCCCTGAACCCGCAGGCAATTCTCCTGCAGCACTGTGCTTCCCGGCAGAAAGACAAAACCGCTGAGTCCTCCCCGGGTTGATGTTCCAGCTGCGGGGTTACCGCCCGCAGCTCCCGCCACCATAACAGTAATAACAGCAAGAAATACTTTTATCATAATACTCCCTTATATTCGCCTTGACTTGGCAGTGGATGAAGAGAATCTTCTTTCTGGTCAAAGATGGTTCCAGTATAAATGTACAAAAGGAAAATAATAGAATATGAAGTGGAGTGAGATAGGTCTTATAATTCTTGCGCTTTCTGCAGTGGCGGGTTTATTCTCTGTGGTTACAGGCGGGCAGCAAACCATTGAGTATGAGAATAGTATTCCTGTGGAGACTGACCCCCTGGTACTTCTAGAGCATGATTTTGCGCAAATCTGCTTCGGTTCGGGGTGGAGAGAAGTCCCGTCTGCATCTATGGACACGATGGTTAAGTCCATGGACCTGCTGGATACCATATCAGTGCATCAGGCCAACCTTTACATAACCAGGACCCTTCGTTCTCACGGTTTTGGTCATGTTGTAACATATCTTGTGCCGGATACAGGTCTTTCCTTTCTCTGTCATACCCCTGACGGAGAACCTATACGGTTCGAATTGAACGATACAAGCAGGTAAGGATGAAAACTCCTGTTGTTGACACATTCTATTTCAGTCGGTATTCATCAGTTCCCGCAGAATTAGTATATTCTGCCTGATTTGTACTGGATTACTAAATCACAGCACGGCCGGTAAGCGGATACCAGCCGCATTTTCTCGGTATGTCAAGGTTTTCTGACATCTGATGAATGTTCTTCGGAGGTTATTACATATGACAAAGGTCGCCAAATGGCGTAACTGGACTTCAATAGCTCTATTTATAGTGTCAATCTTTATGGTCTGGCCGACTCTGCGATGGTATCTGCTGCCTGCCAGCGAAAGGGACAGGGCGGAGGCCAGCGTTCAGCCCGATACGGACAACCCCCATCTCAGAGCAGTACTTGACAGCCTGCATAACCAGGGCGGGGAAGCCCTTCTGGAGGAATACAGAGATCTTTACCAGACCAGTGAAGGAACCATAAAGCTCGGACTTGATCTCCAGGGAGGCATGTACCTGTCCTACATGGTAATACCGACCCCCGGCCTGGACGAGGAAGAAGCCATCGACCAGGCTCTGGAAGTTATCAGGAACAGGATAAACGAGTTTGGCGTATCAGAACCTTCCATTACCCGGCAGGGCAGCGACAGGATTGTTGTACAGCTGCCTGGAGTGCGTGATCCTGAAAGGGCAAGGTCGATCGTAGAACGGCAGGCATTGCTGGAGTTCAAGATCATAGCATACCCTACCGAAGAACACCCCACAGTATCCAGCGTTCCGATTCTAAGGGAAGTTGACAACCTGCTGGTCGGGAATGAATTCGACGAACCGGCATCACTTGACAGCCTTCTGGAAGAATCTTTCGATATCATGGAAACCGCTGAGATATCTCTTTCGGAGTCCGACTCAGCAATTCAGATCAATATAGAGGAAGGTTTTGCGCTTCCTCAGCAGGGAACCGATGAAGACGGCTCACCGGAAGAAATATCACTTCCGGAGCTGGAACGTCCCGGAAGTCTTTCAAGCCTTATAGAGCTCGCGCCCGAGGAAATAGCAAGAGGCTCGAGGGGAATATCACCAGGAGACTGGATCGTCTATACCGGTGATAAAATGGATCAGCTGAACGACATTATCAACAGACCCGATGTGGATTCTATTCTGGCTGCGGGTAATCTCCGATTTACTTTCGGCAGACTTGAAGAGACCAATGATGGGACATTCAGAGCTCTCTATCTTCTTCCGCGGGACATGACCCGTGGCTGGGAACGCCAGGTCGATCAGGTAATGGAGGATTACCTTCTTACAGGAGCGAACCTCACCGATGTCAGAATCCGCATGGGAAGCGCTCAGTCACTCACGAACAGTCCCTATCTCATTCTGGAGTTCGATTCGGATGGAAGCCGGAACTGGGAACAGATTACAGGGAACAACGTAGATAAGCGTGTAGCAATAGTTCTTGACGGTACCGTATACTCCGCCGCGACCATTCGTGAACGGATATCCGGGTCAGGAACAAGGTTATCAGGGGGCTTCTCAACCGAAGAAGCAAGAGACCTCAGGCTGGTTCTGAAGGCTGGCTCCCTGCCGGCAGAGCTTGTAATAGCAGAAGAACAGACCATAGGACCAAGCCTGGGACAGCAGTCCATTAACAGAGGTATGATGGCGGGAATAATCGCTTTATGCTTTGTTGCTGCTTTCATTATCATCTATTACGGAACCGGTGGTATCGTCGCTATTATGGCCCTGATCTTCGATATGCTTATTATCATGGCCGTTCTCAGCTTTCCGGGTCCTCTTGCACAGCTGGGGCTGAGCGGTCTTAATGCGACCCTTACTCTACCGGGGATAGCGGGAATCATCCTGACCATCGGTATGGCCGTTGATGCCAGCGTTCTCATATACGAGAGGATCAGGGAGGAAAAGCGGTCCGGCAAGGGCATAAGAGCGGCCGTAAGGGCAGGATATTCCAGAGCCTTCGTTACCATTCTCGATGCAAACATCACCACCCTTATTGTGGCACTGGTGCTGTACAAATTCGGAACCGGTCCCATAAAAGGATTCGCTGTTACCCTCTCAATAGGTATTCTGGCCAGTATGTTCTGTTCCCTTGTCTTCTCAAGGGCCTTTATAGAACTGCTCCTCAAGAGTAAGAAAAAGAAGAATCTCAGTTTCGGAAAATGGTCCATTCTGGGAGACAGGCATTTCTCCTTTGTTGAGATGCGAAAGAAGACGTATATCATATCCGCTGTTGTTATTCTAATTGGAATGGGAGCATTCTTTGTCAACGGCGGTCTTGACCTCTCAATTGACTTTACGGGCGGCCTCGAGACGAATGTGGTAAGCTACACCGCCACCAGTACCGCAGAACTGCAGGGAGTTCTGGAACATAACGGTCTTCAGGACGTTCAGATCCAGAAACTCATGGATTATGAGGGGGATGGAGCCGCTGCATTCGTTGTTCGGACTTCGGAGACAGACAAGGATCTTGTCTACACAGCTCTGCAGGATAACGGATGTGTTCCCATGGAGCTGGAGGCCGATACCGAAGGGCTCTCCTTCATCAAACAGATCGGCCCGAGGGTTGGAGAAGAGCTCAAGTCAAAGGCTCTTAACGCCATATTCATGGCCATGATTTTCATAATCTTCTACGTCTGGTACCGGTTCCAGTTCAAGTGGGGGGTAGCCGCAGTAATAGCACTGGCTCACGACACGATCATAACCATAGGTCTCCTGGCGCTTATCAGGCTTGATATCTCTCTGACCATCATCGCCGCGATCCTGACGATAGTGGGTTATTCCATTAATGACACAATAGTCGTTTTCGACAGGATCCGCGAGGACAGAAGGCTCAGGAAGGGCAAGACCCTGGCGGAGACGGTAAATATCTCCATAAACGAAGTTCTCAGCAGGACGGTAGTAACATCTCTTACAACCTTCATGGCTGCCTTTATTCTCTTCATTATATCTGGAGGAGTGCTGGCTAACTTCGCTCTTACACTCATGATAGGAATAGTTGTTGGAACTTACTCTTCCATATTCATCGCAAGCCCTATACTTGTAGACTGGCATGCGAAGCTGAAGAAGAAGTAAAGAACAGGAACTCGATACAGTCAGGCGGAGCGGCATTCAAACCGTTCCGCCTTATCTGTTAACCCTTTTCCGGACCTGATTCCAGTTCCACCACGGTTTCGGCACC
>CAZUYF010000036.1:1612-13195 GCA_964624675.1 uncultured bacterium | reverse complement strand
TGGCTGAACTTCCCGGTCGTAGCGAACACCATTGTTCAGGATATCCTGGTTGCGGGTGATACGGTCTGGGCGGCTTCAACGGATGGTCTTTTCTACCTGACAGCTGGCCAGGACTGGATATTAGACGGCTCATATCCAGGCACGTATCCAGTTTGTCTCGCTTCATTCAATGGACTGCTTGCAGTGGGAGGCGACGAGAATGTAGCAATATTCGACGGATCGCTATGGACTTCCGGATTCACTGGTCTGGAAAGTCAGGTGGTTCAGGCTATCAGCTGGATCTCAAGCAATCAGCTGGCAATCGGACAGCACTCTGTTTATGCTGTTAACAGAGCCAGCGGTAACGGGATCGGAATAGGTACGCTGAACTCCTGGGTTTCATCATGGCCAGAGGGTGCTCCATCAAATGACCTTTATGCGGTTGATGTGGATTCAAGGGATGATGTATGGGTGACAAGCAACAGAAGGGGTGCTGGGGTTTACAGTGAGTACGGATGGCATCAGTTCATGATCGAACTGTCGAGTGTAAACCAGGTGTTTGTATGTCTGGCTGACCATTCTGGCGGTGTATTCATTGCCCCATGGCATCAGGGTGTAACCTGGCTTGACTGGAACGGGACACCTGAGCGAAGTGATGATATTTACCTTAACCTGAATATTGAGAACAGCGGGCTGCTGAATAATCAGGTAAAGGAGATGGCGATTTCCCCTACAGGAGAGGTATGGTTTGCTCAGGAGGCATTCTATGAAACTCCTTCCGAACCCAGTGGCGTCTGTAGACTTAACTGGATACCAGGCCAAACAGAAACCGAATCATGGAGAACATTTGAGCCCTCCGATGGGCTTCCCTCTGGAGACGTAAGATCGGTAGAAGTAACATCATCACCTCTTATAGCGTGGATGGGCAGCAAAGAGGGGCTTGTAAAAGCTAATATCCAGACAGGACAGGTTCTGCTATCCATCGGAACAGGCAGTGGCCTCCCTTCGGAGGATATTCAGGCCCTGGCAGCCTCAAGGGATGGCAGGCTCTATATCGGTACAACAGGGGGGCTTGTTTTATTAAACATTGATAACGAGACCATTACTGACGTTGAGCAGATCACCGGCAATGTATCCATGCTCTGTTTTGATAATCTGTCCTGTCTGTGGGCGGCATCAGGCGAGGGACTCTTCAGGATATATCCGGACGGAACGATTGAGGAGTACAATATTGTTAACTCACCTCTTCAGTCACTTGATATAAGAAACGCTGCCTGTGATTTTGATAATGGACTTCTTTACATTGTAACCGATCACGGCTTGTGGAAACTTACACTTGAACAGGGTATGGGCGGCAGCATCGGGACTGCTGCAGTTTATCCAAACCCCTTCATTCCGGGAGACGGACAGGTTCTCGGTGTAGCAGGACTGCCGGATGAGTTATTTGATATCCGTCTGTTTGACCTGACGGGAGAACTTATTTATGAGTCCCTGTCACAGCACAGGGACGCATTCTCGTGGGATGGATATGACATGGATGGAAACCTTGCGGCATCCGGGACTTACATAGTCCAGATATCACAGAACGGCGATCACAGATTTACTAAGCTGGCAATTGTACGATAGGAGTGTGTCGGACAGGCTCCAAAAGCAGGAAGAGGATCGAATATGAAAGGTGTAGTGCTGGCAGGCGGGCTTGGTACCAGGTTGCGGCCATTAACAAGTATAACTAACAAACATCTTCTGCCAGTTTACGATCAGCCTATGATCTTTTACCCGATTCAGAAACTTGCTGAAGCCGGGATAGAGGATGTTATGCTGGTTACCGGAGGAGACAGCGCCGGTGATTTCCTGAGGTTGCTGGGGGATGGATCTGAATTCGGGCTTAATACCCTTAACTATGCCTACCAGGTTAACGAGGGAGGAATTGCGGAAGCTATAGGTCTTACAAGGACTTTTATAGGGGGGGATAAATTCGTCGTTATCCTGGGTGATAATATCCTTGAGGACTCACTTGCCGAGAAAGTGGCAGCTTTTGAGGAGCAGGAAGACGGCGCTAGAATCCTCCTTAAGAAAGTTGATAATCCCAGTGATTACGGTGTTGCGGAGCTGGACGGCACAAGAGTGATCTCGATTGAGGAAAAACCGGAGATACCCAGAAGCAGTTATGCCGTTATAGGTGTTTACATGTATGATAGCTTCGTATTCGAGGTTATCGACAGCCTTGAACCATCTGCCAGGGGTGAGCTTGAAGTAACTGACATCAACAACGCCTACCTGAATTTAAACAAGCTTCATGCCCAGATCATTTGCGGATGGTGGGCTGATTCCGGGTGCAGTATTGATGGCCTTCTGCAGGCGGGAATCATGGCAAGAGAACTTCGCGGGGGAGATCCTTCATGAGATTACTGGTTACCGGAGGAGCGGGTTTTATCGGGAGTAACTTTACCAGGATGGCTCTTAAGATCAGGCCTGACTGGAAGGTTACCGTTCTTGATAAATTGACATATGCCGGCAGAAGAGAGAATCTGGAAGACCTTGAAACTGATCCCCGGTTTAAATTCATCCAGGGAGACATCTGCGATGAAAAAGCAGTTTCAAAAGCGATGGAAGGGTGCGATACTGTAGTTAATTTCGCGGCGGAAACCCACGTGGACAGATCCATTGATGATTCCTCCTCATTCGTCCGGACTGATATTGAGGGAGTAAGAGTTCTTCTGGAAGCATTCAGAAAGGAAGACAGGCAACTCTTCCTGCAGATTTCAACGGATGAAGTGTATGGCAGTGTAGAAAAAGGAAATTCCGTTGAAACAGATCAGCTTGCACCCAGAAGCCCTTACGCAGCTTCGAAAGCCGGAGGTGAACTTCTGGCCATGAGTTACTGGACTACGTACGGGATTCCGGTAACTGTAACAAGAGCTTCCAATAATTACGGCCCCTTCCAGTACC
This sequence comes from uncultured bacterium, assembly GCA_964624675.1. Taxonomy (GTDB): domain Bacteria; phylum Fermentibacterota; class Fermentibacteria; order Fermentibacterales; family JCC-6; genus Aegiribacteria. The sequence continues at coordinate 10,267 of CAZUYF010000036.1, read as the reverse complement.
CGGAGAAGCTTATACCGCTGTTCATAACCAATGCCATGACCGGAGAGCCTCTTCCTCTATATGGAGATGGTCTTAACAGAAGGGACTGGCTGTTCGTTGAGGATAATTGCAATGCGTTGATCAAGGTTATTGAGAAATCTGAACCGGGCAGGATATACAATATCGGAGCAGGACAGGAGCACACCAACACGGAAGTCACCTCTTCCATACTGGAAATTACCGGTGCCGACAGGAACCTTGTAAGATATATTGAGGACCGCCCCGGTCATGATAGAAGATACGCACTGAATGTAAGCCTTATCGAAAGCGAGATCGGATGGAAGGCCTCCACAGGTTTCGAGGAAGGTCTCAGAAAGACGGTAGACTGGTACAGCAGGAACAGTTCATGGTGGCAGAAAATAAAGTCCGGTGAATTCAGGAAGTATTACCTTTCCATGTATCAGGACAGATTGATTAACTCTCGGGAGAGCGAATGAGGATTCTGGTAACCGGCGGTGCGGGTTTCATAGGCAGCCACCTTTGCGAAAGGCTTCTGCTGGACGGGCACGAAGTTCTGGCCATGGATAATCTGCTCACTGGAACAACAGACAATATTGCGCATCTTGCCGGCAGAGAAGATTTCTCTTTCATACACCATGATGTAACCAACTACATTTTCGTTCACGGAAGGCTTGATTTTATCTTCCATCTCGCTTCTCCTGCAAGCCCCATAGATTACCTGACCTACCCCATACAAACCCTCAAAGTGGGTTCTCTCGGTACCCATAAAACCCTTGGTCTGGCGCTCGTCAAGGAAGCGGGGTTTATTCTTGCTTCGACAAGCGAGGTTTACGGAGACCCCCTCGTTCATCCCCAGACGGAGGATTACTGGGGCAACGTGAACCCGGTTGGACCCAGGGGTGTTTATGATGAGGCTAAAAGATTCGCTGAAGCGATAACCTTCGCATACAGAAGGTATCATGGTCTGAATGCAAAGGTTGCCAGAATCTTCAATACTTACGGCCCGAGAATGAGAGCGGATGACGGACGCGTAGTACCCGCTTTCATTTCTCAGGCATTGTCGGGCAGGAACCTTACAGTATTCGGAAACGGCAGCCAGACCCGGAGTTTCTGTTATGTTACAGATACAGTTGATGGCCTTATTCGATTGATGGAGTCGGATTTTCCCGGTCCCGTGAACATCGGTAATCCGGAGGAAATGACTATTTCAGATTTTGCGGAATTTGTGCTGAAGCGGATCGATTCGCAAAGCTCCATAGTCCACAGGGAACTCCCGGAGGATGACCCTAAAGTTAGAAAGCCTGATATTTCCCTTGCCATGGAGAAACTCGGCTGGAAGCCGGTTATCGGGCTCGAACAAGGCATGGGTAGAACAATCGAGTATTTTAAAGAGAAACTGAGGGTACAGCAGTGAGCGGATTAGTTTATGAGTGCGGTCTTACAGTGGAAACAGGTTTGATATGCTGATTACAGTATTGATGATAATCCTGGGAAGCGTACCTTTGCTGCCTGCTTCTCAGCTTACTTCGCAGGATTATCTGAACACGGAATCGACCGTCCTGGAACTGGCGGACAGAAGCACTTATGTGCTTGGCCCGGGAGATATCGTATCTGTTGTAGTGGAAGGCGGGTCCAGTCAGATTCTTATAAGTGCAGGCGTTTCCCCCTGGACGCAATGTACTGTTGGGGGAGACGGTTATCTGTCGGTATCCGGAATAGGTGCTGTGAGTGTGAATGGTATTACTATCGATGAGGCACAGCACTCCCTCCAGAGAAAAGCAACCGGATATTATCCATCAGTTCGCGTTACATTATCCCTTATTGAACCCAGGATGTTACGGGTCAACGTGGGGGGTATGGTGGATCAGCCGGGCACATATCAACTTACAGCATTGAACAGAGTATCTGACGCTGTTCTCATGGCCGGCGGGATTTCAACTTTCGGGTCACGCAGGGGAACGATGTATTCAGAATCCGGAGATACGCTCAATATCGATCTTAATATTCACCCGGGCAGCGTTTCTTACGTTTCCAATCCGTTTCTTACCAATAACGCAGGTATCATTATCGATGTCTGTGAGAATCCTGTATACCTGCTCAGTTCCGCGAATGCCATGGAGACTCGTGAACTGCAGCGGTTCGATGATTTCGAATCCCTCCTGGCCAGAATGGGCGGGGTAGCGGGCAATATCAGCCTTCTTGACTGCAGAATAATCCGGGATGAAACCCGTATACCTGTATGGGATCAGGAGGAAGGCTTCATAAGTACAGAGCTTCTTCCCGGTGATACGATATTCTTTGTTTCTCTCCGAGACTCGATCACGGTTGGGGGGGCGGTAGCTGTTCCGGGTTCCGTGTCTTACAATCCGGAAAGCACCGTTCGAGAATATATTATTACAGCCGGTGGTACTGAGAGTATGGCCGGGAGCGGTATCACCGTTCAGAGGAACGGCCGGGAGGCTGTGTTCGATGGAAACGTTGAAGATGCACATCTTCTGCCCGGAGATGTCGTGAACGTTAATTACAACTGGTTCAACAGGAATGCGGTTTTGATCTCGCTTGTAACGTCTGTAATTTCAATTGGAATAACAATTTATGCGATCAGTAATTAGAATGTGTTTATGGAAAAAAATATAGAGAACTCCTTTGCTGGAAAATGGATCCGTTCCACTGCGATGAACCTGCGCAGAATTGCAGTACTCTGCTTTGTGGTGGCTCTTGTTTCGGCAGCATGGGCACTGACAAGAAAGCAGTACTGGACCGCCTCTGCGATTACCGTTGTCCCTGGTGGTCAGCAGTCATCCTTAGGTCTTGCGGGTATCGCCGGACTGGCAGGCGATCTGCTGCCCGATGGGCTGGGCGGCATTGGAGGCATGATGGGCATGGAGTCATCCGCCCCGGATATGAATCTCGTTTTTCAGGTTCTCACCTCCAGAACAGTTTTTGAACGGATAATATTCCGGTATGACCTTCTGGCGGACATGAAAGTCCCCACAATGGATGATGCTTTGCTGAAATTCGGTGAGAGGGTTTCCGTTTTCCTTACCCCGGAAGGTTTCTTCGTAGTTTCTATGGAAGCTGACAGCAGGGAAAAGGCTGCGGCAATTGTAAACGATATCATAGAGTTCTCCAATCAGGAGCTTTCAACGATAATCACCAGCAGAGCGAGGAGAAGCAGAATTGCAGCTGAAGAGTTTCTCAGCGCAGCTGAGGAATCTCTCCTTATAGCCCAGGATAGAATGGAGCTCTTCCGGGAGGAAACCGGATTGTTGTTTCCCGAACAGCAGGGCGTTCTATCCATAGATCTGCTGGGTACTCTTGAAACGGAGCTGATTCTTGCCGAAGCCGAACTTGCCGGCGTCAGCGGTACAATGTCATCCTCCAGCACAGCATATATGGAGATAGCCAGGAAGGTAGCGTTCCTCAGAAGTACCATGTTGAGCAAAGCTGCAGGGGACAGCCTCAGTTACTTCCCCGGGCTGGACAGCATGCCTTCCATGCTCAAGGAATATGAAAACATCGCTATCAACCTTGAAACCAGACGGGCGATCTACCTGATGCTGAGACAGGAACTCGAATCCCTCAAACTGGAGGAAGCGAAAGACAGCCCTACACTGGAAATACTTGTGCCTGCCGTTCCGTCCGCTCTGAGATCATATCCAAAGAGAGGTAAAATGGTTATCATGTACACTTTTATAGCCTTATTCCTTTCCCTTCTCTGGATTGCTGTGATCACCTACACGAAACAGCTTCTGGATGATGAGACTACCGGTCCATTCTGGAAAAATGTACTCAGAACCTCAAAAAGCCAGCTTTTCCCAGGGCGGAAAAGAATTAAGCGTCAGCGCAGACCATCCTGATTCTGTACGTCCATCACTGAATGGAAAATAGATAAACCATGATACACAGAAAATTCGATCCGAATAAGGATAAGGAAGCCTGCCACAGGATATGGCGGGAAGTGGCCTGGATTGAAAATGAAAAGCATGAAGAAGCCATGGATATATTCCTGGAGGGCGGCCGTGTCCTGATGGGCGATATCAACGGTAATCCTGAAGCTCTTGCTGTCTCTTCACCGGGCTTGTTCAGATATCTTGAAAAAGATATCCCCCTTTGTGCAGTATGCGGAGTCACAACAAGTTATGTCGGTAGAAGACGAGGGCTTGCGGGAAAGTTAACCGCTGAGCTGGTAGCACTTGATGCTGCTGAAGGGGCCTGTATAGCAGGACTGGGAATATTTGATCAGGGGTATTACGATAAACTTGGATTCGGAACAGGACCATACGAGACTTATGTGGGATTTGACCCCGCTACCCTTGATCTGAACGTAACCCCTCCCCCCCCCGTGCGTCTTTCGAAAGATGACTGGGAGCTGATTCACAGGTCCAGACTGAAGAGGATGTGTGTTCACGGAAATACCTCCCTTATACGGGAAGAAATAACGAGAGCTGAGATGCAGTGGACCAAGAACGGTTTCGGTCTTGGATACATGGACGCTGAAAATGAACTTCTCTCCCACCATTTCTGGTGCAGACCCGCAGAGGGTGAGCATGGTCCCTACTTCATCAACTGGATGTGTTACAGGAATTACTTCCAGTTCCTGGAGCTTCTGGGTCTTATAAAGAATCTGGGTGATCAGGTTCATCTTGTAAAACTCAACGAGCCTGCAGCGATTCAGGTGCAGGATCTCCTTAAGACTCCCTTCAAGAATTACAGAATAACCGAGAGATCCAAGTACGAAGCCACAAGCAAGGCGATAGCATACTGGCAGATCCGTATATGCAACCTGGAGAAGTGCCTTGAGGATACCGTGCTTCATGGAGAGCCAGTAACCTTCAATCTTAAACTTAAGGATCCTATTGAAAAATATCTAGAGCAGGATGCTCCATGGCATGGAATATCCGGCAGTTACATTGTTACACTGGGACCCCGATCACATGCTTCACAGGGACATGACAGATCCCTTCCCGTGCTGGAAGCTTCTGTTGGTGCTTTCTCAAGGATGTGGATCGGAGCAAGACCCCCTTCCGGGCTTTGCGTAACTGATGATCTGGCAGGACCGGAGGAGCTGATTCGAAAACTTGACAGCATACTCCGGCTTCCAACTCCCAGAGTTGACTGGGACTATTGAGAGGGAAGCGATTATGAAAGTTGCAGCATTTATAGGAAGTCCAAGACCTGATGGTGTTACCGATGCGGTGGTAAAGCAGGTTCTATGCGGTACAGATGATAAAGGAGCCGATTCCGCTGTATTCCATATCGGGCTGCTTCACATCATGGGCTGTCATGCATGCATGAAGTGCCGGAAAACGGGAGTATGTGTTCTTGATGATGACATGAAGCCTCTATTCGAGGAATTGATAAAAGCTGATTGCATTATCCTGGGCACACCCATTTACTTCTACTACATGACTGCCCAGATGAAAGCTTTTACAGACAGACTTTTCAGTCTGATAGGTGAGGGGTTCAAGAGCAGACTTGGTCGAAAGAAAACCGTCTTCGTCGTAACTCAGGGGGCTGACGATCCTGATCTTTTCTCCAGTCAGATCGAAAGTATGAAGAAGGCATGGGGTATGGCCGGTCTTGATATCATCGAAACCGTCCATGTGTGCGCTCTGGAAAGCGCTGAAGAAGTGATGGAAGATGAAGAGCTCATGAAGCGGGCTTTCATGGCCGGGCAGGATCTCTGCAGGTAAGGGCTACAGCGTTTCGAGCATCTCCGATGTAAGCTTCCTGTAAATGCGGAAGCGCAATCCGCCAAGGTGTTTTCCACCGTACCATCTTGCAACAGCGACAAGGACATTTTCGGTAGAGGATTTGCGCAGTACGTCCAGTATTATATTTCCCGCGCCGCCCTCACCCCCGTCACCTTTCATCTCATTAACTCTTCCCTCCAGCGTAAGTCTGTATGCCCAGCTAACGTGGCTGGCTTTGTGCATCCTGCAGTGCCGGACCAGTTCCTCCAGTGCTTTTGCAGGCTCCTGCCCGGGAGCTAATCGAATTCCGCCTGCCGCAAATCTGCAGGCACCGGCTTTCGTTTTCGGACCCTTTACTGGTTTTAGCAGGGACATACCACATTTCTTCAGTTGCGGGGGACGTACCACACTTGTTCAACTTATGGGTTACTTTATAAACTATTATTGTTCATAATACTTGCTAGGGACGAGTACATATGTTCAGCTTATTAGCTATTTTCTAAACTATTATAGTGCATAAGTTGAACAAGTGTGGTACGTCCCTTTCTACTTTCTATAAAAATACCTGTAGAAAGCAGTGTCGGACATTTTTCTGACAAAGCGTACAAGGCATGAGATTACAATCCATGTGAAAGCTATCCTGCCGAAGAGAATGCCTGTAATACTCCCCCCGAGGGACATCATCAGTAGAGTATCCTCAACAATGGCATGCGAAAGCCCCATGAGAGATATGGAGAAGAAAACATCCCTGCTGGAGAGTTTCCCTGAATTGACATCCCGGATAATCAACCCGCCTCCGTAGGAAATACCCAGAACCATGCCGAGTATGGTTACTGTGCTGGCGGATTTGCCGATACCCATTGATGTCAGAACCGGTTCAAGCAGTTTGTTCATAAGCCCGGTTATGCCGAGCCTGTCCAGAATTTTCATAAGGATGATAAGAGCAAGAACTATCAGGAATATGCTTGCAAGGTTCTGCAGCTGAGAGAGTGCCCATGAAACAAGACTGCTGCTGACGGGTGAGGCTTCCCAGAGAATCCGACCCTCCTCCTGAAGGAAACCCCCCATAGTGTAAATGCCGTTAAGGATGAACCCCAGAAGAAGCGCGCACAGTATCCGAAAAGGGATCATGAAGCGTATCCGCACCCCTGTCTTTCTGGCTATGGTGGTTTCGACCGGCATGGAGTGGGCTACAAGTATCATGCATCCTATTACAGTCAGCTGGGCTGTTGACATATGAAGGCCAGGGGCGATTGAGGCGAATATGACAATCCCGCCATACATGTTGGTTATCACAGCTGTCGCCCATACCAGCCCCATCTCTCCGGGCAGCCCGACAAGGTTCATTACGGGTGCAAAAGCTGTCGCAATGTATTTTACCAGACCCAGCTCACTGAGGATCTTAACCGCGATAACAACAGGGACCATTATCCGGAAGAGGATGAAGCTGACCCCTGCGGCCTCTTTGATCTGTTTCCATGCTGTTGCGGGTGCAGTCAAATTCTATCCTTTCATATTCTGCGGAAGATAATCAATTTTCGTATAATCCGGATAGATTGAACGAGGACGTTGCATATCTGATTTTGATAGAGGTGAGATCAAATGCTTGAGATGCTTTTCAGCCTTTTCCATGAGAACGGGGAAGAACTGTATCTTGTCGGCGGTTACGTAAGGGACCGGCTGCTGGGATTGGAAACCAGAGATTACGATTTTACCACAAGCGCCAAACCTGAAGTTACGATGGATATACTTGAATCGGGAGGCTTCCGGGTTATCCCGATAGGAATAGAATTCGGCACCGTTGCTGCCATCATGGACAGTGATTCCGATCCTGCTGAAATCCAGATAACCACGTACAGATGCAGGGAGAGTTACCGCAAGGGTTCGCGTCATCCCGATGTTGTATTCGGCATGAATCTTGAGGAGGACCTCGTAAGGCGGGACTTCACCGTGAACGCCATGGCCATGGATGAAATGGGCATCATTATTGACCCGCTTGACGGGCGGAAGGATCTGAAGGAAAAAATTATCAGGACTCCTCTGAGCCCTGAAGAGACCTTCAGTGAAGACCCGCTGCGTATGCTCCGGGCGTTCCGCTTCGCCTGCCGTCTTGGTTTTTCAATCGAGGAAAAAACACTGAAAGCAATCGGGAAGCAGCATCACCTTATACTGGATATTTCGAGGGAACGCTGGAAAATGGAATTGGACTCCCTGCTTACAACCGATGACGGTGAAGAGCTGTCGAGGGTCCTGCAGATGATGAGGGATTCGGGAATTATTCAGGATATGATTCCGCATTTTACTGAAATGTTCATGCAGGACGGTATGCCCCAGGGCAAAGCCCATTACGGTGATGTCTGGGAACACACACTCGATGTTGTGAAAAAGACGAAAAGCTGCAGTACCTGCCTTAGCTGGGCAGCCCTTCTGCATGATATCGGAAAACCTCCCTGCAGAACCGTTGATGAAGATGGAAATACACATTATTACGGCCATGAGAAGATCAGCGCTGATTATGTAAATGAAATAACTGATAGGTTCAGGTTCTCAAAAAAGGAAAGGAAGTGTATATCCTTTCTGGTTGCAAATCATATGAGGCCTGTGCTTTACTCCAGCGAATGGTCAGACAGGGCGGTAAGAAAACTTGCGAGTGAATCCGGTGAATATCTGGACCTTCTGCTGGACCTTGCGCAAGCGGATATTGCTGCTCATGCCGAACCCTACTCTTCCGAGGGGGCGGCGAGGATGGCAGACCTGCGGGAAAGATTGCGCAGGCTGACGAAGGATACCCGCAGACGGGTACTTCCCAGAGATCTTGGGAAAGCACTGATGAAGAGGGCAGGTGAGGAATCATCGTCCGAAACAGGAATAATCCTCAGTAATCTTGAAGAACTGGTTCATCAGGGAATTCTTCCTGAAATGGCGCCAGTCCGGATCTATCTTGATTACCTGGACGAAC
>CAZUYF010000036.1:0-1512 GCA_964624675.1 uncultured bacterium | reverse complement strand
TTTGTATTGTACTGACCGAACGGTCAGTCAATCGAAAGCAGGTAATTCATGAGTACAAGGGACAACATACTGGATGCTGCTGAGGAAATATTCGTAAACAATGGATTTTCCGGCTCCTCCGTGAAAAGAATTGCGGAGAGGGCTGCTGTGGCGAAAAGTCTTCTTTACCACTACTTCGCATCCAAAAGGGAACTTTGGGATGAAGTCATTCATAGAAGGGTATCCCAGGCAAAACTTCCCGAGAGGATGATTGAGATGGTCTCATCCATCGCATCCGATGGGCTGGAGGCAGTAAGAACAAAGAAGAACCATACAACCTATTTTGAATTTCTAAGGGATAATCCGCAGTTCGTACGGATGCTTGCATGGCTCAATGCAGAGCAGGTATTCCCAATGGACCCTCCTCTTGAAATGAGGAAGGAAATTATTGAGAAATTGAACGAACTCCAGAAAAGGGGTGTATTCAGGGATGATATAGACCCCAGAATGTTCGTTGTCTGTTTCATGGCCATCTGCGAAATGTGGTTCCTGTCACGAAGCAAGATTTCCGCATGGCTTGGCGAGGATTTGAAAGAGAATGAAATGAATGAAAAGTATATCAACGCGGCCGGGAAGATACTGCTTGACGGAATTGCAGGAACGAAATGAAAAGGATTACCGCTCTCCTTCTGCCCCCTCTCTTCCTGCTGATATCATGCGGTCAGCCTGAAAAGACAGCTGAAAAGCTCATCCCGGTTACTGTAATGGTGGCAGAACCGCAGGTGATAAGTTCAACGGTTGTAGCGGCATGCAGGCTCGAGTCCAGCAGCGAAGCTGTCATTACCGCTATGAATCCGGGTAGAATACTTGCAGTTACCGCCCGCGAAGGTGATGAAGTTCAGGAGGGGGCTATCCTTGTGGAGCTTTCTACGGATCAGCAGTACAGCAGCGCTGTTTCCGCTTCATCAGCACAGCTTACGGCAGCCAGAACTGCTGCATCCAATGCTAGCGCCAACCTTCAGAGGGCAGGGAGACTAAGGCTGGATGGAGCTATAAGCGAAAGTGAATACGAAATGGTGGTAGCCGCATCAGCGGTTTCCGAAGCAAATGTCAGACAGGCTCTTGCTGGATACGTAAACGCAAGCAGCATGGCGGAAAGCGGAAAGATACTGGCACCTTTCAGCGGGAGAGTCACCCGTGTCTGGGCAAAGGAGGGCTACCTTTCTTCAGGACCTCTTGTTTCGATCGCAGACGGTGGTGTCATGAAATCAGAACTGCTGATCTCGGGCAGACATCTGCATTATATGGCCGAGGGGCTTCCAGTTGTCCTCACCACTTCTCACTACCCCTCGGAGCTCTTCCCCGGAGAAGTAGTGTCCTTCTCATCATTTGTTGATCCCTTATCGGGGCTGGTTTCAGTGATGGTTCAGTTCCATGACAGTTCCGGCAGGCTCCGTTCGGGTATGACCGGCACTGCAACCATCGGGCTTGAAACCTCAGAGAATACTGTGGTTCTCCCCCTTCGGTCGCTGC
>CAZUYF010000035.1:0-13314 GCA_964624675.1 uncultured bacterium | reverse complement strand
CTGAGAGTGTTACTACTTTGGCACCGAGCTGAAGGAGTTTTTCAGTTGCATACTGTGCAACGTTTCCTGAACCGGAAACAAGACAGATCTTACCATTGTAACTGTCTCCGCGGGTCTTGAGCATCTCCTCACCGAAGTAAACAGCGCCGTAACCTGTGGCTTCCGGTCTGATAAGGCTTCCGCCGTACTGAATACCCTTACCGGTTAGAACACCGCTCCATTCGTTCTTCAGTTTTTTGTACTGGCCGAAGAGGAAACCGATTTCTCTTCCGCCAACACCGATATCACCTGCGGGTACATCGGTACTGGGTCCGATGTGACGGAAAAGCTCCGACATGAAACTCTGGCAGAAGCGCATTACTTCAAGGTCGGACTTGCCTTTGGGGTCAAAGTCCGATCCGCCTTTACCGCCGCCCATTGGAATGGTTGTGAGAGCGTTCTTCAGAACCTGTTCGAATGCCAGGAATTTGAGGATGCCGAGATTCACCGAAGGGTGAAAACGAAGGCCACCCTTGTATGGTCCGATGGCGCTGTTCATCTCAATTCTGAAACCACGGTTAACATGGATATCTCCATCATCGTCAACCCAGGGAACCCTGAACATGATGACGCGTTCGGGTTCTACCATTCTTTCAGGAATTCTGGCTTTGCGGTACTCGGGATGTTTCTCGAGGACTACCTCGAGCGATTCGAGGACTTCCTGTACAGCCTGATGAAACTCTGGCTGAGCTGGGTCCTTCTCTACTACCTTCTGGTACAGTTCTTCGAGCATATGCTCATCCCTCCCTTCGAGGGTAAAGATTAAAGAACACGAAACATTTTGACAGTTATATATTCTTATTGTACTTCTATGAATTTGGTAGCCTACTGAATAATAGTGGTCTTCGTCAAGTACTGATATGTCTATGGAAATTATCAACTACTTGACCGGCATATCCCTTGTGGATATTGTGGCATGAATATTCTCTCTATTTCATAATCGATTATCATTTAATAAGATTGAATTACTCGTCTATTTTGAAAGCAATCATGGAGGATGAAAATGTATCAACTCCTGCACAAGGAAAAGCTTGGACCGGATATTTACCTGTACAGATTCCGGGCTCCCGATATAGCCAGATACAGAAAGCCCGGTCAATTCGTTATTGTGCGGATCAATGAAAACGGAGAGAGAATCCCAATAACGATAGCTGATGTCGATACCGAAGAGGGAAGCATTACTCTTATCATACAGGCAGTTGGTAAAACAACCCTGCAGATGGCTCAGATGAATAAGGGTGATTCCATACCGACCCTGGCAGGACCTCTGGGTGAACCCACGCATATAGAGAAGGTCGGCAGGGTTCTTTGCGTCGGGGGGGGGATAGGTATCGCTCCACTGTATCCTGTTGCAAGAGCAATGAAAGAAATTGGTAACCATGTCACCAGTATCCTCGGGGCAAGATCCTCCAATCTGATTATACTTGCCGATCTTATGAGGGAAGCAAGCGATGATCTGATAATAACTACGGATGACGGCAGCGAAGGCCAGAAGGGTCTTGTAACCGATGCTATTCGAAACCTCGTGGATAACGGTGAAGAATACGATCAATGTATCGCAATGGGTCCGCCGATCATGATGAAATTCGTCTGTATCCTGACGGAAAAACTTGGTATTCCAACAATTGTCAGCCTTAACCCGATCATGGTTGACGGAACTGGCATGTGTGGCTGCTGCAGAGTAACCGTTGGTGGATCCGTGAAGTTCGCCTGTATTGATGGGCCGGAGTTCGATGGGCACAAGGTTGATTTTGATGAACTCATGGCTCGTCTTGCTGCATACAGATCCGAAGAGAAGAACTCGCTTGAACGTTATTCCTCCCATGCAGGCTGCAGACTTGACAGTATGTCCGAAGGGGGTTTGCTATGAACATCAAGGAAAGAATGAAGATTCCGCCCGTTGACATGCCCGAACAGGATCCGAAGGCGCGTGTTAGTAACCTCGATGAAGTACCCCTTGGATACACACCCGAAATGGCTATGCTGGAAGCTAGCAGATGCATTCAGTGCAAAACAGCGTTCTGTATTGAAGGCTGTCCTGTGGGTATCGATATCCCCGGTTTCATTAAGCTCATCGAAGAAGGTGACTTCAGGGGTGCTGTCAGGAAGATGAAGGAGAGGAACCTTCTTCCAGCCGTTTGCGGAAGGGTATGTCCACAGGAGGAACAGTGTCAGCTCTTCTGTACTATCGGCAAGGTCAGGAAGGATCCCTGCAAATCGGTGATGATTGGTAAGCTGGAGCGGTTCATCGCCGACTGGGAAAGGGAACAGGGAGAGAGCGAGCAGCCTCCTTCCCTTAAACCTTCGGGGAAAAGAGTTGCAATTATCGGTGCGGGTCCCGCAGGCCTGACGGTGGCTGGAGATCTGATCAAATTCGGTCATGAGGTAGTAGTTTTCGAAGCGCTTCACAAAGCCGGGGGTGTTCTGGTCTACGGCATTCCTGAGTTCAGACTGCCAAAAAATATAGTACAGTGCGAGGTAGACTACCTGGAGAAGCTCGGTGTGGAATTCCGGTATGACTATGTGATCGGGAAGACCATACCTGTAAGACATATTATTGATGATTTTGATGCGGTGTTCATCGGAACCGGTGCAGGTCTTCCAAGATTTATGAGAGTCGATGGAGAGAATCTTCTGGGGGTTCTCTCGGCCAACGAGTATCTCACCAGGGCGAATCTGATGAAAGCCTACGATTTTCCTGAAGCTGACACACCAATAGTAAAAGGAAAAAAAGTAATTACTGTAGGCGGAGGAAACGTCGCAATGGACTGTGCTCGAACCGCCCTCCGAATGGGAGCTGATAGATCGCTGATCGTTTACAGGAGGGCCGAGGAACAGATGCCGGCAAGGCTGGAGGAGATCCATCATGCAAGGGAAGAGGGTGTCGAATTCCATCTTCTCCAGAATCCTGTGCGCCTTGTAGGAGATGACAGGGGATGGATCAGGGGTGCAGAGGTCATAAAGATGAAGCTTGGCGAACCCGATTCTTCGGGAAGAAGACGCCCGGTTCCGATCGAGGGAAGTGAATTCATCGAGAATACCGATGCGTTGATCGTTGCTATCGGAAACAGCCCTAATCCACTTGTACCCAATAGTTTTCCCGATCTTGAAGTGACCAGATGGGGTGGCATCGTAGTTAACGAGATAACCGGTCAGACTTCGGTACCCGGTGTTTTTGCCGGGGGCGATATTGTACTGGGCGCAGCCACCGTCATACTGGCCATGGGGCATGGAAGAAGAGCTGCCAGGGCAATGAACCTGTATCTCAGCTCTGGACGATGGGTGGATCTGGATAGTGCCCTGGATCTTTGCAGAGCGGAAGTTCACTGAAAGGGTGGTGTTCTTGACTTTTAAGCAAGCTGAACGTAGCGTTCCACCATTCCGTAGAAAACTAAGCTGAATAGAGGAGGCATCAATTGAAAGGCCGCGTATTAATTATCGATGACGAGGCTGAGATTCGACGAAATCTCACCATAGGTCTCACTCAAGAGGATTACACTGCAGTTGCCTGTCCGGATGGCATTTCCGCGATTCACGAACTGAACCAGGCAAAGGAAAATGGAATTGCCTACGATTATCTTGTGACCGATATATTCATGCCTGATATTGATGGCCTAAAAATACTGAAGGTTATCAAGAATCAGTATCCAGACCTTCCCGTTCTTGTAATAACTGGTTTCGGTGATGAAAGGCTGATGCTTACAGCGCTTTCCGAGCATAATACCGGATATCTTGATAAACCTTTCGAGATACAGGAGCTTGTTGATGCACTGGAAGAACTCTCACCCGGGAAGACCGGTACAGAAGTTCCCGAAGAAGCCAGCGATGATGGTATGAGGGAATCTGTAAGCGGCTATCTTACAGTTAAGATAACAGAGCCGGACAGAAGCATGGAAATCTACGATTCCCTTTACAAGATGGATGGTATTCAGACATGTGATGCCGTCAGAGGAGATTTCGATATCATACTCCTGGCACAGGCCTCTTCTACATCTGAAATACAGGAAATATTCAGCAGGATCAAGAACATGGATGGCATCGAAGTTGTCTCAATGTCCCAGATTGAGCGCCCGAAACTCGACCGAGATGTTGATCAGTTCATTGAGACCTATCAACATGCTGTAAAACATGATGCGCAGGCTGATGCCAGAAGGCAACCTGGAACCATGAGTTACATAATCGTTGATATCGATCCAGGCGCCATACAGCAGATATTCACCACTGTCTTCTTCATCGATGAGGTGGTATTCTGCGATGTGATAGAAGATGGCAGTAAACTGGTGGGAATGATCACTGGCCATGGCGCAATGGGTAAAACACCTCGGATAATTCAGAAACTTAATCAGATAGATGGTGTACTCAGGGTTCGGGAAGCAAAAGTCATCAAGCTTATCGAGGACTGATACTCTTCTTGCTTTATTAAGGGACAGTGAAACCATGTTGTTTTCGCTGATTCCGGCACATGTATAAATACGGCATGTGTGTGAAGGGAGTGATGAAAACGGCTGCAAAACAGGAGAATTTCAACTATAGACTGTGGAGATATGATGGAGCCCCCGGGGAACTTATACCACTTCTGCAGTCCGCCCAGGAACACTTCGGGTACATTCCAAGGCGCGCAATAAACTATATAGCAGGTGTCACAGCCATACCTGAATCCGATATTTACGGAGTCATTACATTCTACAGTCAGTTCAGGCTGCAGCCCATGGGTAAGTACCTCATCCGTGTATGCGCGGGAACGGCCTGCCATGTTTCGGGAGCAAAGCTGATAAGGGAAACAGTCGAGGATGAGCTGGGTATCGAAGTGGACGGCACTACTGAAGATGGATTGTTCACTCTGAATACGGTGGCATGTATAGGGTGTTGTTCACTCGCACCGGTCATAATGATCAACGACGATACACACGGCAGCCTGACACCCGCCTCGGTTCGGAAGATCCTTCGTAACTACAGAAAGACGGCCGCAGTAAGCACCGATTCCATCGCAGTAACTGCAGAGGGTGTCTGATAATCTGACGAACAGTCCTTTTGTGACAAATGTCTGGAGCAATGTATGAAGAAAATAGTAGTAGGAATGGGTACTTGCGGCCTGTCCGCCGGAGCCCAGGCGGCTTACGACAGGTTTTCGGTGCTGGTGGCAGCGAATCCTGATGCTTGCCTGCTCACCAGAACAGGCTGCATCGGTATGTGCTACAGAGAACCGCTGGTTGAAATAAGAGATGGGGACAGCAGAGTATTTTACGGCGGAGTAACCCCCGAGTCTGCAGAGGATATCTTCAGTAAGCACATTCTCGGTAACGAAATAATAGATGATGATAATCTTGTTTATGCCTGCTGGCCTGATGGGAGCACCTGCGGTTCTGAATGTGATTTTCTTGACCTGCAGGAAAGAATCGTACTTCGCAACTGCGGCACAATAGACCCTGAATCGATAAAAGATTACGAGGAAGCTGGAGGCTATCAGGGAGTAAGAAAGGCTCTTACGGAAATGACCCCTTCCG
Organism: uncultured bacterium; assembly: GCA_964624675.1. GTDB lineage: Bacteria > Fermentibacterota > Fermentibacteria > Fermentibacterales > JCC-6 > Aegiribacteria. The sequence goes on along the minus strand of CAZUYF010000035.1, from coordinate 7,771 downwards.
AGATAATCCAGACCATAAAGGATTCGGGTCTTCGCGGACGTGGAGGCGCCGGATTCCCAACCGGGTTGAAGTGGTCGTTCGCAGCCGCGAATGAGGGAGAACAGAAATACGTTGTCTGCAATGCTGATGAGGGTGACCCCGGAGCATTCATGGACAGATCTGTTCTTGAGGGAGACCCTCACGCGATTCTTGAAGGGATGATAATCTGCGCCAAGGCCATCGGAGCAACGTTCGGATATATCTACTGCAGGGCCGAGTATCCTCTGGCTATTCACAGGCTGGAAGTCGCCATTTCGGAAGCCAGAGAACGAGGTTACCTTGGAACAAATATCATCGGCAGCGGCTTCGATTTTGACCTGAAAATAAAACAGGGAGCCGGAGCATTCGTCTGCGGAGAAGAAACCGCACTGTTCGCATCAATAGAAGGAGAACGCGGGATGCCCCGCATACGCCCGCCATTTCCTGCGGAGAAGGGTCTATGGCAGAAGCCTACCAATAACAACAATGTTGAAACCTTTGCGAATGTGCCCTGGATAATATGCAACGGTGCAGAAGCCTATACGGCGTTCGGAACGGAAAAAAGTCCTGGAACCAAGGTTTTCGCACTGGCCGGAAAGGTGGTTCATGGAGGGCTGGCTGAAGTTCCCATGGGTACAACAATTGAGGATCTCGTTTTCAAGATAGGTGGAGGCATTAAGGAAGGTAAGAAATTCAAGGCTGTTCAGATGGGCGGCCCCTCAGGAGGCTGCATTCCGGCTGACATGAAGGACACCCCTGTAGATTTTGAGTCTATCCCTGCCACAGGAGCTATCATGGGCTCAGGCGGCATGGTCGTTATGGATGAGGACATATGCATGGTCGAAATAGCAAGGTTTTTCCTTGATTTTACTCAGAAAGAATCATGCGGGAAGTGTACTTTCTGCAGGATAGGGACCCTGAGAATGCTTGAGATCCTGGAAAGGCTGACCAGAGGAGAGGGTGAACCGGAGGATATTGAAAAACTGGAGCAATTGTCGATCCAGATAAAGGAAGCAAGCCTCTGCGGGTTGGGGCAGACCGCCCCTAACCCGGTACAGACTACGATCCGTTATTACCTTGACGAGTACAAAGCTCATATTTTCGAGAAGAAGTGCCCGGCCGGTGAATGCCAGGCGCTTGTGACATTCTATATCATTCCGGATAAGTGCGTCGGATGTACTATCTGTGCTAGAAACTGTCCGGTCGATGCCATTTCAGGTGAAGTTAAAGAAGTTCATGTAATCGATGTTGAAGCCTGCGTTAATTGCGGCAAGTGTATAACAAGCTGCAACTTCGGCGCAGTTATTACAAGGTAGGAGCGGCCAATGGATAAGATCAGAGTTTTGATCAATGGTAAGGAAATCGAGGCCACTCCAGGGAAGACAATTCTTGAAGTGGTCCATGAAAATGAACTGGACAGCATCCCAACCCTGTGCCATTCACCGGAGCTCGAGCCGTACGGTTCATGTTTCGTATGTGTTGTGCAGGTTAAAGGAAGAGGTAACCTGGTTCCAGCGTGCGCTACACGCATTGCTCCTGATATGGAGATTGAGACCAGGAACGACAGGATCATGGCATCGAGGAAAACAGCTCTGGAATTGCTGCTTTCCAACCATTACGCTGACTGCATATCCCCATGCATGGAGGGCTGCCCGGCTGGTGTTGACGTCCAGGGATACATAGCTCTCTCTGCAATGGGGCAATACCAGAAAGCGGTTGATCTTATCAGGGAGAAGAACCCCCTCCCCGCCATGTGCGCACGTGTTTGTGTACGCAAGTGCGAGGACGAGTGCAGGAGAATGGATATAGATGCTCCCGTCGCCATAAATAATATCAAAAGATTCGTTTCGGATTCGCCGAAAGCGTACGATACTGTACCTGAATGCGCTCCTGATACGGGAAAAACTGTTGGGATTATAGGCTCAGGACCAGCAGGTCTTACAGCAGCGTGGTTCCTTGGCAGAAGCGGGATAAAACCAGTGATTTACGAAGCAAAAGAGCGTACCGGAGGAATGCTGCGTTACGGTATTCCCGAGTACAGGCTCCCTGACGAGATCCTGGACAGAGAGGTTGAGTACATATGCCGTACCGGTGCGGAGATCAAATGCGGTGTCCGTGTCGGGAAAGATGTGACCCTTCCGGAACTGAGAAAAAAGCATGACGCTGTCTTTGTGGGTCCCGGAGCATGGACTGGAAAAGCCATGCGGGTTGAAGGTGAGTTCGATACAGAGGGCGTTGTAACCGGTGCGGATTTTCTGGTTGAGAAGACTGACGATCCCGAACAGCTTTCGGGGACAGTAGTTGTTGTGGGTGGAGGCAATACCGCTATGGATGCCGCCCGGGTGGCATGGAGGCTTAATGCCGATAAGGTTATCGTTCTCTACAGAAGGACCAAAGCTGAAATGCCAGCGGATAAGATGGAGATCGAAGATTGCCTGGAAGAGGGTATTGAAATAATGGAGCTTGCCGCTCCAACGGGGATCATAAAGAAGAACGGCAGGATCAGCGCCCTTCACTGCCAGAGGATGAAACTCGGTGAGGCTGATGATTCCGGAAGACGTCGTCCCGTTCCAATTGAGGGTGCAGAATTCGACCTCCCCTGTGATCTTGCTATTTCCGCTATCGGTCAGAACACCGTTCTCGAGGGTCTGTTAGATACGGATAAAGGAGAGCTGGATCTTACAAGGTGGAATACATACATCATCGATGCTGGAACAATGAAAACCAACATCGAGGGTGTATTTGCAGGAGGAGATGCAGCTGATGACGGACCCACCGTTGCCATTGATGCGATCAGGGACGGGCAGAAAGCTGCGAAAGCAATAAAAGCCTGGCTGCTGAATGAGGAACTTGAACCCGAATCCTTTGCAACGCATAAGGAGTTCTGGTCAAAACCCGGCAAGGCAGAACTTGGTGATATCAAGGAATCACCCCGTCACGAAGTTCATCAGATAGATGTAGATGACAGGCGCAACAACTTCCTGGAAGTAGCAACAGGTTTTGAACTTGAGGATAACGATCATGAGTGTGATCGATGCCTGTCATGCGGTTGCGTAAGATTCGATGATTGCGACCTCAGGCTATACGCTGAGGAATACGGCGTGGATATGGAGCACTTCAAGGGTTACGTGAGAAAGCACAAGATTGACGACCGTCACCCGTATATCTCCTACGATCCGAACAAGTGTATTCTTTGTGCGAGGTGCATCAGGACATGCGCGAGAGTGCTGCCTGTTTCGGCTATCGGATTCGTGGGCAGGGGTTTCAGAACGGAAATGCGCCCTGCCATGAACGATCCTCTCGTCTCCACAAGCTGTGTTAGTTGCGGTAACTGCATTGATGCATGTCCCACTGGAGCACTTACGGTGAAATACCCCTTCGCCGGAAGGGCCTGCCTTGAAACCTCTGACATAAAAACCCACTGCGGTTTCTGCTCCCTCGGCTGTGAGATCCTCGTAAGATCATTCGGTGTTGGAAGGTATTTCATAGCATCGTCCGGAATTCCGGGAGAGTATCTGTGCAGGTACGGCAGGTTTGGACAGGAATATTTCATCAAGCAGGATAGATTCAGAGGTCCGGTTGTGAAGGATGGCTACTCATACACCCCGGTGACTGCAGGAGAGGCGAATGGGAGAATTGTAGAGTCCCTGAAACAGGTGGCAGATGAGCACGGCCCCGAAAGTGTTGCCGTCTTCGTATCTCCGGAGCTTACGAACGAGGAGCTCTGCCTTGCAGGAATAATCGCAAGGGAGGGCATAGGGACGAACAACATAGGCTCACTTGCAATCCTCTCAGGCGGGGGCCGCAGCGGTGTGCTTGATCCTGCATTCGGATTCACGGCTTCCACTTCAGACAGAAGCTGTATTGAAAACGCTGATCTGATCATCTGCAACAATACATCCCTGCAATCCGATCATCTGATACTTGCAGTGGATGTTATCCAGGCTGTTAAGAATGGAGCGAAGCTCATCGTTTCGAACTCAGCCCTGGACTCTATGGACCAGCACCTTTCAGCCCTTGCTGTAGATCCCATGAGAGGCAGAGCATCTATCTTCTGGAATGCTGTTATGCAGGTTCTCATAGATGATGGAGATGTCTCTCCGGCAGCAATTGACGGAGGTGATAAATTCCTTCTGAACAGGGAGGTTTCCGTAGAGTTGGCAGCTGCCAGATCCGGTGCAGAAGAATCGGATGTTTACGAAACGGCCGAGCTTATCCGTCATTCGGGAAACATTGTCTTCATTCACAGTCCGGATAGAGCACAGGGGTCATCACCCGATGACATGGAAATATTCGCCGACCTGGTTCTGCTGCTTAGAGAAGCGGGTAAGGTTTCTGATATGCTTCTACCCAGGTTGATTGCGAACAGCGCAGGCCTTGAGGTCATGGGTGCCGATCCCGCGTTCGTACTTGGCAGAATGCCTGTTGATAAAGAATTGCCCGGAGCAGCAACAAGTCAGGAATTACGGCAGATTCTTGAGGCAGGAACGATTAGAGCGGCACTGATAATCGGTGAGAACCCGCTGGAGTACAACAGACCCGGTTCCTGGTTCCGCAATGCTGAATTCATTGCAGCCATGGACTGGACTGATACCGAGACAACCAGGTTCGCCGATGTTACACTTCCGGGCTCAACTTTCCTGGAGACTGCAGGATCACGGTGCAACTTCGAAGGAAACCTGACCGAGTACGCCAGAGCGGTAACACCACCATCCGGAAAAACCGGAGTGGAGGTTCTTGAAGCTCTGGCAGGTGCATTCGGTCTTGATGCTTCAGTTGAAAATATTGATAATATTGTAAGAGATAAACTCGGAGATCTTGCACGATTCTACTGGAATACCGGGGAGGACAGGAACTGGGATGGCGTGGGAACACTAATTCCAGTTTCAGCAGATGCCAGGGCAGCTTCAATCCAGCCGCCGATGACACATTCTCAGGAATACCGCAAGGAAATCCTTGAAGTAGGTACCGAGCGCTTCCGCGTAATTTAATAGGGACGGAGGCTTTTTATTCGCAAAGTGTGAATAATACGCTGTAGCGAGTAAAAAGTCTCCATCAGATCGAATGTAAGACTTAAGGTAAAGAGTTTTGATTGGGATATTTGCGAGGGCGTCCTCTGTGTTGAGGAATCGCGTTTATCCCGTGAGTGTTCACCATACGCTTAAGGAACCAGTATCTGCCCACAGGACTGTTCATTTGTGCCGCTTTACGGATTTTAAGTATCTGGACTGTTTCCGGGTCAATGGATAGATATTCCTGCCAGTCTTCAATATCAATATGATTATCCGAGTCTCTGTTTACAAGGAGGTCATACTTTCTCTGGCCTGTGTGAAAACCTGCGCTTGACCATCTGTAATCCCATGGGTTCAAGGTCATTCCCGCGCGGACTGGATTTTGTTCGACGTAACGTATTGCATTGTAGAGATATGAAGGTCCAAGTGGGCTTGAATGGAATCTGCACTGCCATAAATGACCTCTCCAGTCATATTGACTGTTAATGTAATACGCATACTGAGAGTGAGCTTTTCTGAAACAGGAAGCGAAGGATTTCTCCTTATCCGGAATTGCGATTAAATGTACATGATTGTCCATCAGGCACCAGGAGAGGAAAGATACTCCATACTCACGAGCAGCATTTCTCAACTTCAGGGTATAAGTGTATCTGTCGGAATCGGAGAAGAAAACAGTCTGGTTTCTGTTCCCACGTTGGACAATGTGATGAGGGATTCCCGGTACTACAACTCTTGCTGATCTTGGCATACTAAACATATGTATACTAATATCGATTGATCTGTCAACCCCATTCCGAAATCAGGTCAGATCAAATTATTTGTGAAAGCTGAATAAAATCCCTCCGTCCCTATTTTTTGGTAATTTTATTTACATATTTGCATTAAAACACCTCCGTCCCTATTATTCAGTACTCAAGTTTGCTTTTTGTAGTAACAAGGGGGGATGAATTGCTAAGGGTAGAAAATCTTTTCAAAGTGTACAAGAACAGGAAAAAGAATGTTACGGAGACCGTTGAGGCAGTCAAGGATGTCACTTTTGAATGCAGCCCGGGTGAGATATTCGGACTTCTCGGCCCCAACGGAGCCGGAAAGACCACAACTCTGAGATGCATATCCACACTGATCAAACCCACAAGTGGAAACGTGTACATCGACCGTTACAATGTGCTGGATGATGAGAAAGCAATAAGATCCAGGATAGGTTTCCTCACTTCGGACATGAAACTCGACGGGTTCTTCACTCCTGATTACATGATGGATTATTTCGGCGCACTCAACAAGATGAGCAAAGAAGATATACAATCTCGAAAAGGATACCTGTTCAACGAGCTTCAGATGTCGGATTTCATTCATAAGAAGATAGATAAGCTTTCTACAGGCATGAAGCAGAAGACGGCCATTGCCATAAGCCTTATCCATGACCCTGAGGTAATCATTTTCGATGAACCGACCAATGGTCTTGATGTTATCACATCCAAATCCGTGACCGATTTCCTAAAGAAATATGCACAGGCGGGAAAGACGATTGTAATATCCACCCATATCATGAACGTGGCGGAAAAGATCTGTGATAGATTCGGAATATTAATTGAGGGTGAAATGAAAGAGATAGGTTCACTTAAGGACATACTTGAAAACAACTCCTCGGACAGCCTTGAGGATGTATTCTTCGGTTACATCCTTCCAGGTATGGAGGGTGAGGTGAACCATGCTCAGTGACAGCATTATCATTCTGAAAAAAGAACTCAGGCGGATTTTCACTGACAGACGCATGGTTGCTATGCTGGTGCTCCTGCCTCTCCTCATGCTCCCTGTGATGTACTCCGTAATGGCAAAAATGGGTGCGTCCAGGGATTCTGATATAACTTCGTTCAGATCGACTATCTGCATTTACGAAGGAGTCGGTAACGAGGATGTCATCGGTCCGTTCATTGAAGCGATCTCAGCGATCAACACTGAACTTGAGATAGTCCAGTTAAGCGAGATTGATGCCGTGAAACAGGCGATAACCGAAAAGGATAAGGAACTCCTTCTGGTAATGCCGGATAATTTTCATGAAAGCATGACAGAGTGCAGTACTTTCGATATCGCTGTCTATTTCAACTCCACTGCAGATTATTCGCAGCACGCCTATAGCAGAGTTAACGAGGTCATGAATTCACTCAACGGAGATATTGTCAGAGAGAGAATCCTGGAAAGGGATCTCTCGGAGGAGATACTCACCGTATTTACCGTAAACGAAGTTCCGCTGCAATACGATCTCGCGAAGGAAGGCAGTGCAATCGGAAAGATAATCAGTATTCTCCTTCCTTTCTTCATAATCATCTACCTCTTTGTAAATTCCATGAAAGTGGGGCTTGATACGGTTGCCGGTGAAAAGGAGAGAGGAACTCTGGCTGTGACACTGGTTAATCAGGTAGGCAGGCTTTCAATCGTTATCGGCAAGATGATGTCCGTGATGATAGCCGCAATTGTCGGAGCAGCAAGCTCAGTGATCGGTCTTATTATCGGGTCAAAATACTTCATGGGAATGTTCGGTGCGTCGGGCGCCGCCATCTCGAGCTACAGTATGAGCACAATACATATCCTGCAATTCGCTATCGTTGTAGTTCCTCTTGCTGTTCTTGTGGCCAGCATGGTTCTCATCGTATCAACTTTCGCGAGGAATACGAAGGAAGGTCAAGGGATGATCATGCCTGTTTACTTCGTGGTCATGATAATGGGAATGGCAACCATGCAGA
>CAZUYF010000034.1:0-13383 GCA_964624675.1 uncultured bacterium | reverse complement strand
CATTTCGAATGAATACATGACCGCCGTTATTACATCTGTTCAGACAGATTCCAGGGCTGGTTCACTTCTTGAACTGGTTGATATCGAGACTGGAGTTGATTTCGCGGAAGGCGGGCAGTACGGAAGTGTCCACTGCGGTGATTATGTTCCGCTTGATGGCTCAATCGTATATGTCAGCCCTTCCTGCGCAACATTCATATCAACCGGAATGAAGGATTACTCAACAGGATTTGAGCTTCCAATAGCCATCAGTACAACGTACCGGCTTACAGGAAGAGCTCTTGAAGTAACGTATCAGATAACGGCTACAGATGTTGCTGAATTGTCATACCCTCTTGAAGCGGATTTCGGACTTAAACCATATCTTGACAAGCATATTAAATTCAGGAACCAGACCGTTTTCCAGGACAGGTGGAATGAGCTCGATGGAAACCATAACCTGATCCGTGTTTCAGGTGATCAGATTGTCTTTTTGTACAGTCCTTATTGTGATCTGGATGCTACCTATATATTCCCTAATCCTTCAAAGGCGATTCTGGCTCTTTCTGCCGAAGACTACCCGAATAACGAGTACCTGAGCTTGAGATTTTTTGATACAACAGCACCATTCGGCTCCGCCGCCGGGCCCGATCTCCATTCGGTTCTCGGCCCGGGCAACTCCAGCACCTATTACATGCAGATGTCCCTGGACAATGATTTCATACCTGTCTATTTCTCCACACATCCGCATATGTATGAAAGAACTGCCAGCTTTATTCTCGACGAGATCCCCATGATCCATCCATTCCAGGGGTACATATGGGATTTCGCCGAGACTTCCTCCGATAGTGAATTCAGAAGTGCATGGACTATACGCCTGCTCGAAGATCATCCGGAATTGACTATGAACATAGTTGTTCTGCTGGATGGTATACTTGCTGAAAACAGCGATTCAATGTGGTTCGAACCAGGATTTGAGGACAGCTGGTCTCACTGGCACTCTACCTGGAGGATTTCCACTCTGGCTACGGAGGAATTCAAGCAGTGGATGATCAATATTCAGAATGACGTGTACCCATGGGCAGACAGGGTCAATCTCGGTTTCCATGGGTACCATCATACGCCCTCGCCGGATTCCGCCTGTGACCCGTTCCATGAGTTCATGACATTTGAGTTCGCGGAGCACCAGGAGCGTCTGCAAATGATATACAATGATTTCAGCGATGTCGGACTGGATCCCCAGCAGTCGATGCAAACTATCAGATGTCCCGGTAATACAACAAGTCTCAGCGCGCTGTGGGCATTTATAGATTATGGTGTGAAGTTTTACAGCGCCGGAACCTATTACGAAACCTGGATGGGGGGAGAGTGGTTCTGGGATATGTACCTCGCCAAGTACGAAACCCCCAACGGACGGCTGTGGGGCACCAATACCTGCTGGTGGGGAGATTATACTCATCAGATGCCGTATATATATCTCTCCACAGTCATGGACAGAGGGAAGCATGCACTCCTGGGAGGGCATCCCGGAGCAATGTGGGATCAGGGGGAGGAGTACGCTTATCAGAGAATCGACAGCGTGTGGACTTCCCTGGAGGATGATTATTCCAATTTCGGCTGGGTCTTTCCTGTAGAGTACGCTGAATTCATGGAAGAACTCTACGTTCTCAGGGTGGACAGTATCAGAAACGATGATTATTCCGCAAGCATCTTCTTTACGGGTGCCACAAGTACCGGTCAGACGCTCGTTGCCCGTCTTCCATCCGATGTTATGATTCAGAGCGTTGTGATCGACGGAATGGGTGTCACCTGGGAGGATTACGGTGATAAAAGGATTTTCATGGACGCTGATGGTCTGACCAGCGGATCACATGAGGCTGTCATATCATGGTATCCCCTGGGTATAAACCAGGAAGGTTCCATCAGTAACAGCGATCTCATCCTTTCAACCATCAATCCTTCAGGACGATTAATACAGATAACTGTTGAAGGTCTGCAGACCGGAGAGGATTTTCAGCTGCAGCTTTTCGATATAATGGGCAGAATGGTTATTGAGCCGCGTAACTGCATCGGGACAGGTGATGTAACAGAAATTCTTCTGCAGATGTCCTCTGGTGCAAGTGAAGGTATGTATTTTCTGAGGCTTCAAACCGGAAATTCCATCGCAACCGGCAAAGTCCTTATTATCAACAAATAGGGAAACACTTCGCAGATATATGAACTGTATTCATGCTCTTACGATGGGAGCGGTAAGTTCATATATTAAGCAGAATAGATATGTATGTGTTTCAGGCACAGGTTATTCTGGAAGAGGTTGATTTGAAAGAAAAGAAAAAAGGAAAACGGGTGGTTATTTCCGCGTCAGAGCGGGTGAGTATGCTTCCGCCTTACCTGTTCGCACAGATAGACAGGCAGAAGGATGCCGCGTTGAAGAAAGGTATGGAGCTTATCGATTTCGGGATCGGGGATCCGGATCTGCCCACACCTTCTGAAATAGTGAAGGAAGCCCGGGAAGCTGTTGCCGTACCTTCCTATCACAGATATCCAAAGGGTGCTGGAAGTGAGTTTTTCCTTGATGCGGTGAGGAACTGGATGAGGGAGCAGTTCGGTGTCTCGATCGATGATGGACTGGATGTGGGAGCCGTCATCGGAACCAAGGAGGGCATCGCCCATGTCCCCCTCTTCTTCTGCAATCCAGGGGATATCGTGCTTGTTCCCAACCCGGGCTATCCGGTGTACAGGGCATCAACCATACTGGCGGACGCAATCCCCGTTGATCTGCCTCTCCTTCGGGAAAATGGATTCCTGCCGAATCTGAAATCCTTCGCAAAGGAAGTTATTGACAGCGCCAGGCTTGTTTTTCTCAATTACCCCAATAACCCCACCGGGGCTGTCCTCACACTTGATAAAATGAAGGAAATAGTGGAATGGGCAAGACGGGAAGACGTTCTGATAGTCAGCGATAACTCCTACAGCCATATCAGATTCGACGGGAAACCTCCTGCTTCGTTCCTGCAGATACCTGGCGCCGAAGATGTCTGCCTTGAGTTTCACAGTCTTTCTAAAACATTCAATATGACAGGATGGAGAGTCGGATTCGTGGTAGGCGGCAGGAATCTCGTTAAGACCTTCATGAGCGCAAAAGAGAATATCGATTCCGGGGTTTTCACAGCGGTTCAGAAAGCTGCCGAGAAAGCTCTCCACTCAAATATCTCCAGTTATTTCGACATCTATGCGAAGCGGAGACAAATTCTTGTTGAAGGCCTGAGAAAGCTCGACTGGGATGTATGCGAATCACCGGGTACTTTCTACGTCTGGGTTAAACTTCCCAAGGGAACACAGTCCATGAGATTCGCCCGCAAGCTTATAGCTCATACAGGGATTGTAGTTACACCCGGAAGCGGTTTCGGTACATACGGAGAAGGATATATCCGTTTTGCCCTTACAATACCCGAGGAATCCATTTATCAGGCAATAGGAAGACTTGAGCAGAAGGAACTTTTCAGGCACAAAATACAGGCATGGCTGAAAAAGGGAGTAGAATGAAGGGCAGACTTGTACTGAAAAATTTTATACTCCGGCTGAAGCTGGGGGCTGCAGTTCATGAGAAGATATCTTCGAGAGATGTTCCGGTTACCGCATCCTGGAACGGTGAGGTTACCAGCGGCCCTTCGGTTGATTACTCTGATGTATGTAAAACTCTTGCCGGATTTGAGGGAAGGGAATACGACTACATCGAGGATCTTGCATCGGATATTCTAATTGTACTGCAGAGGGAGTATCCTGCAGGCCACTGGGCGGTGACGGTTATGAAACCCTTTCCACCGGTTTCCCTGAAAATGGAATCCGCCTCATTTACAGTTGAGGGAGATGATAATGGCTGAGTTTGCTCTTGGAATGGGAAGCAACCTGGAAAACAGAATGAAGAACATTATTGAAGGTATTCGTTTCCTGCTTTCGCGGTCCGATATGGGTCTTTTCAGATTGTCGGGAGTTTACGAGACACCTCCAATTGAAGGAGTTGAAGGCGGTGATTTTCTAAACTGCGTCTTTGCGGGTAATTTCTATGGACCTGTAACGGAACTGCATAGGAACTGCAGGGAAGCGGAGATTCTGATGGGTTCGCGGGTGATGAAGAAAAACTCCGCTCGAACCCTGGACATAGACCTTCTTTTCTTCGGAGATGTGATCCGGGATGATAAAGATCTCATATTGCCCCATCCCGGAATTAAGGGGAGGCTATTCGTGCTCAAACCGCTTTGTGATGTATGGCATACTAATATCCCCGGATTGGAATCTACACCTGAGGAACTTCTGAACAAATGTTCTGATAAAAGCAGTATTCAAAGTATCTATGAGATACCGCAGAAGGGTTGCTTCTGGGAGGTACCAGCTGAAGGCTGAACTCAGATATGTGGTTGTGGAAGGCCCAATCGGGGTCGGTAAAACAACTGTCTGTAATCTGCTGGCATCCGGCTGGAAAGCGGGGACAATTCTTGAAGAAGTGGAAGAGAATCCTTTTCTCCCGCGGTTCTACAGGAACAGGAAAACCTGGGCATTTCAAACTCAGCTGTTCTTCATGCTCAGCCGTTACAGGCAGCAGAAGAAGCTGGCCCAGCTTGATCTGTTCAGAAAGAAGTTCGTTGCGGATTACATGTTCGCAAAGGACAGAATATTCGCCTCTATCAATCTCCAGGATGACGAATTTGCTCTTTACGAGAAACTGTCCGCAGTGCTGATATGTGATATTCCTCAGCCTGATCTGGTGATATACCTTCAGGGTTCATGCGATTCACTCCTGAGAAGAATATCCAGCCGAGGAAGATCCTTCGAAACCGATGTAAGCCGCTCCTACCTTGAGAAACTGACCGATGCCTACAATGATTATTTCTTCAGAGCAAGGAAACACCCTACGCTTGTTGTCAACACAGATCATGCAGATTTCAGGCACAAAGGCGAGGATTTCAACCGACTCCTTGAGGCGGTTGAGAACCATTCAGGGGGTATAGAAAGCTTCGTCCCTAAACTTGGCGGCCGGAGATAAAGGATTTTGCTGTCCTGCGGACTGCAGAGCAGGTAGGGAAGCTTGTCGACCGGTGGCGCAGTGCGGGGATGAGGATCGGATTCGTACCCACAATGGGAGCTCTTCATAAGGGGCATCTAAGCCTCGTCTCACTGGCGCTTCGAGAGGCTGACAGGGTTGTAGTTTCAATATTCGTGAATCCTTCTCAGTTCGGTCCTGGAGAGGATCTGGACTCCTACCCCGGAGCCTTTGATGAAGATTTAACGAAGCTTGAAGAAGCGGGTGCTCATTGTGTATTCTCCCCATCTGTTGATGAAGTGTATCCCTGCGGGTTCTCAACTTCCGTTAGTGTTTCCGGTCTCACTGAAACTCTGTGCGGCAAGTACAGATTGGGACATTTTAACGGGGTAGCAACAGTCTGTGCAATTCTATTCAGCATAGTAAAGCCTGATATAGCCGTCTTTGGAAGAAAGGACGCCCAGCAGCTGGCCGTCATCAGAAGAATGGCGGATGACCTCAGGTTTGGCATCGATATCCTTGCCGGGGAGATTATCAGAGAATGCGATGGTCTTGCGATGAGTTCGAGGAACTCGTACCTCAATTCCTCGGAGAGGAAACAGGCAACGGTTATATACAGAGGATTATCAAGGGCTGCCGAACTGGTTACGGAAGGCGAAAGGGTTGTAGAGCGGATCTGCGATGCAGTACGGGAAGTCATTGAAACAGCTCCTCTGGCCACAATTCAGTATCTGGAACTTGTTGACCCCTGTACAATGAAGCCAGCCCCGAAGCTCACCACCCCCGCTCTTCTTGCAGTTGCTGTATATTTCGGTCATACGAGATTGATCGATAATGTGATCCTGAAACCCTGAGAGTTTCAGAAGGAGGAATATTTTGCACAGGTGCTTTCTAGGAGCTAAGTTGCATAGAATGGTTGTAACGGAAGCCGATTTAAACTATGTGGGCTCGATAACTATTGATAATGATCTTCTGGACATGTCAGGAATACTCCCCGGTGAACGGGTTCTTGTTGCTGATATTGAGAGTGGTTCGAGGTTTGAAACCTACGTTATGGAAGGTGACAGGGGAACCGGAGTCATCTGTGTCAACGGTGCGGCCGCGCGGCTGGTTCACACGGGTGACAGAGTAATTATCCTCCAGTACGTCTGGGTTTCCGATGATTGCGCCCCTCCTAAGGCAAGAGTAGTGATTGCGGACGACAGAAATCTCAACCCGTCACTTTTCGACGCATGACGGCCTGTATCATTCTTGCCGCCGGGCAGGGGAAGAGAATGAAATCACCTCTTCCAAAGGTGATTCATAAGGTTCTCGGAGTTCCAATGGTGATCAGAGTGGTAAGACAGGCAGTACAAGCCGGTTTTGATACACCCGTTGTAGTTGTTGGCCACGGCAGGGAAAGTGTTATCCCGCTCCTTGAGGAAGAGGGGGCCTTGTGGGCCCTGCAGGAGGAGCAGCTGGGAACAGCACATGCGGTTACATGCGGATTGAAGGACATATCAGCGGAAAGCGTAATGGTCCTGCTGGGTGACGTTCCCCTTCTTAAAAGCTGTACGATTTCAGAACTGGAGGAATCTCGCAGGAGAGCCGGAGCTGCAATAGCCGTTCTTTCCACATGTCCACCTGATCCATCTGGATATGGAAGGATCATCCGGGAGGGTGATCTGCTCCGGGCTATAGTTGAAGACAGCGATTGCACTCCCCGGCAGCTGGAAATCCGTGAGATTAACACTGGTTTAATGTCTTTTGACGGCGTAGCGCTTACTGAACTGCTCAGGGAAATCGGAACCGATAATGACCAGGGAGAATATTACCTTACGGACGCAGTTTCAATCGCCATGAGCAGGGGAATGCCCTGTATTGCGCTGCAGGCAGAAGATTACAGAGAAGTGTCCGGAGTGAACAACCGTGTTCAGCTGGCCTGCGCAACGGATAACCTCCGAAGACAGGTTCTCGATGCCCATATGATGGGGGGAGTTAACATCCCCGATCCCGGTTCTGTGTGGATAGAGGAATCAGTGGAGATCGGTACAGGCGTTTCGCTTGGAAGGTCGGTCAGACTTTCAGGAAAAACGCTGATCGGTGAAAATTCAATCATAGGAGATGGTAGTATTCTTATTGATATTGCCCTGCCTCCCGGCACGATTATTGAACCCTATTCCGTAATGGGATGGAAGGCTGCACGATGAAGCATCTTGCAGCGCCCTGGAGAAGCACATACGTTACCGATTCAAAACCTGAGGACGGATGTGTGCTGTGCAGGATAGGCGGGGAGCCTGAAAAAGACAGGGAGAATTTCGTTCTGCACCGCTCAGGCGGCTTTTTCATTGTACTGAACAGATACCCTTACATCAACGGTCATCTGATGATCGTACCTTTGAGACATGCGGAGGATCTGGCCGGACTGGACAGCTCGGAGCTTTATACGCTGATCAGACTTGTGGTGAAGTGCGAAAAGGCGCTTGCAGAAGGCATGAACTGCATGGGAATGAATGGAGGATGGAATCTGGGAGGTTGTGCCGGAGCCGGAATTGAGGGGCATATACATATTCATATGCTTCCAAGGTGGTCCGGTGATACGAATTTTATGACCACTACAGGTGAAACAAGAGTGATCTCAGCTTCACTGGAGAACAGTTACAGCCGACTCAAGCCCCTTTTCATCCCGGAGGTTGATTAGATAATGGCTGCAGGTAGAGGTTTCCCCTGGAGGTGGGTGATAGCCGGACTGGCAGTTGCAGTTATAGCACTGACCGTACTCATTCCTCCACCCGGAACAGCTCGGGAGGAAGTAGAGAATCCCGATAATACGCCTGAAACAGACTTTACTGAGGAGATTGAACCGGTAGAGGAAGCATGTATCCCTGATTCGATCCGGGTTCTAGTTCTTAATGGTACATTGATTGACGGACTTGCTACCAGAACCCAGCGTCACCTATTGGGTTCCTCCTCCGATTCGACGGTCATCCTCGCTCCTCTTGATCCCTCGAATACCGATATGAAGCCATACGAAGAGACCATCATCATATCCCATCTGGCTGATATTTCGGCAGCAAGAGTGGTCGCAGATATCCTTGGAAGACCGGAAGACTGTATTGTCTGGGAAGTTCCTGCCAGCAACGCTCCCGTAATCGTGGATGTAACCGTCTGTATCGGCTGCGATATCGGGGAAATGATTCCAACCATTGAATAAATCCAATGAGGACTATGGAGGTGTTTTTTGTCAAGAGATATTCTTGATATTTTTGTAGAAGCTATTCGTCAACGACACGGTTACAAGGTTGTTGCCCTGGATATGAGCGATGTACCTCTTACAATGGAGGCCTTTCTCGTAGCTAGCGCTGAAAACCGTATTCAGGCAAGAGCTGTTGCTGATAATGTGATGGAAACCGCAAGCAGGAACGGATTCAGGAAGCATCATATTGAAGGTTACGATGAGGGCAGCTGGATACTCATAGATTACATTGATCTGGTTGTTCATATTTTCCTGCCCGAATCTCGGGAATACTACAACCTTGAAATGCTCTGGAGCGATGTCCCAATTATTGAATACGATGATATGGAGGACCCGCCGGATGATGACTCCAGCCATCCTGAGGAATGAACTGGAGAGTGTTCTGGAATCTTCAGTCCGCAGTATCTGGGGGGACAGAATACCCGACAGTTTTCGCGCTGTTGTCTCAGGGTCGAATAACCTGGAATATGGAGATGTATCCTGTCAGGCTGCGATGAGGCTGGCTGGGATAGTAAAGGATAATCCCCGTTCAATCGCAGGACGAATTACTGAAACCCTGGCTGACAGTATCGAGGGGATTTCATCCATCAGTATCGATGGTCCGGGATTCATCAATTTCAGGCTATCGGATGACTATCTTGCTTCCACTGCCTTCAATCTGGCTTCCTCAGGATTGCAATCCCTGCTGCCGGATACAGGTGCCGGAAGAGAGGTACTGGTCGAGTTCGTAAGCTCCAATCCAACAGGACCATTGACAGTCGGTCACTGCAGGCAGGCTGTTCTGGGCGAAACTATCAGCAGCCTGCTTGAAGCTTCCGGATGGAAGGTCAGCCGCGAGTATTACTTCAACGATACTGGAAGGCAGATGACCCTTCTCGGTGAATCACTTGCTGCCAGATACTCATCAGCCCAGGGCTGTGAAGCGACGATTCCGGAAGGCGGTTATCACGGAAGTTACATAATTGAGTGGGCTGCAGATCTCAGTTCAGAGCTTGGAACCGGTCTGACATGGAAGAGTGACCGGGATACTTTTATTCGCTTTGCCGAAGAGAAAGCCATGAAAATGATACTATCGGACCTTTCTCTCCTTGGCATAGAATTCAACAGGTTTTTTGCAGAGAGCGAGCTAATACCTGAAGCTGTGACAGATGCAATTGAAAAGCTATCCAGGATCACAGTTGAAGGGAGGAGCCTGGTCTACGAAAGCGACTCTGGAAAACTCTGGCTCAGGTTCACAGCTCTCGGGCGACCGAAGGACAGAGTGATTATCCGGGATAACGGTACATACACGTACCGGATGCCCGATATCGCCTACCACCTAGATAAGTTTTCCAGGAACTATGACCTGATTGTGGATATCTTCGGGGCTGATCACCTGGATACGAGCCGCGATGTTGCGGCTGCCCTGGAATGCCTTCTTGGCAAGAAGAGCGTTTCTGCAAAACTGAGGGTTATCATTCACCAGTTCGTTACCCTCGTGAAGGATGGCAGGAAAATAAAGATGTCGACCAGGTCCGGTGAATTTGTAACACTAAGGGAACTAATTAACGATGTCGGTTCATCTGATGTTACGAAGTACCTTTTCCTGACAAGAAGGGCGGATGCCCACATGGATTTCGACCTTGACTTCGCAAGGAAACAGTCCAGCGAGAATCCGGTTTATTACGTTCAGTACGCCCATGCGAGAATAGCGGGTTTACTCCGCGCAGCCGTGGAAGCTGGAATCAGTTCTCCTGATGAGTTCTCCAGTGATATTTCCTCCCTCCTTGATGGAGAGTATGAACGGGAGCTGATGCGCCTTCTTGAATCCGTATCTGTTCGAGTCGCAGCAGCTGCGGACGAAATGGAACCGCACAGACTTACGGAGATCCTGGCGGATCTGGCTACCGGGTTTCACAGATTCTATCAGCACGTACGAGTGGTCGATACAGATAAAATGGACGTTTCAGAAGCACGCCTGATGCTCTGCAGGGCATGCAGACGTTGTATCAGTGATCTTCTGGGAATACTTGGAGTGGATGCACCGGACAGAATGTAAATTCGTTATCAATATATGAACAGGACAGGTTTATTATGGCACTTCTGGTGGTTGGTTCAGTTGCTCTCGATACAATTACGACTCCTGCGGGAAAGGTAGAGGAAACCCTTGGCGGCTCCGCTATCTACTTCTCACTTGGAGCTGGATGTTTCGATGTGGTAAGGATAGTGGGAGTTGTCGGACCGGATTTTCCCGTATCCGAGAAAAGATTTCTTGCGGAACGCAGAATAGATGTAAGAGGACTGACCACCGGCCAGGGTCCCACATTCCGCTGGGAAGGTGCGTACGGCCCCAATTTTGGAGATGCGCGAACGATAAGGACTGAGTTGGGCGTATTCGCGAGTTTTGAACCGAAACTTCCGGAGGATTATGTAAATACTCCGTGCATTTTCCTTGCCAACATAGATCCCGTGCTGCAGCTTCAGGTATTGCAGCAGGTTCGCAGTCCCCGCTGGATAGCTGTTGACACCATGAATCTCTGGATAGATCAGCAGAGGGACAAGGTTCTTGAAGTCTTCAGTAAGGTTGATATTGTTTTTGTCAACGCTTCGGAATCAATGCAGATATCCCGCAAGACGAATCTCTTTGATGCAGCCCGGTTTATAATCAGTAAAGGACCACGCTACGCTGTTATAAAAATGGGCGCGGCAGGCGCGATGATCTTCGGAGGAAGTGATCCCTTTGTGCTTCCCGCTTATCCGCTGAAAAAGGTTGTAGATCCGACCGGAGCGGGAGATTCTTTCGCATCGGGGATGCTTGGATACCTGGCCGGAAGCGACAGCGATCTGGATTTTGAGAGTATGAAAAAGGGTCTGGCCTATGGATCTGTAAATGCCAGCTACGCCTGCAGCGGTTTTGGTGTTGAGGAACTAAGGGAATTGACCCGTGATGATATAGATTCAAGAATGGAGTACTACCTTTCCACAAATCAACTGGGAGAATTCAGAATATGAAACCTGTTGATTACAGGAGCAGCGGAGTGGATATCCAGGAGGGAGAAAAGGCTATAGCCCTCATGAAGGCCAAGGTGAGAAAGACCTTTACAAAGGAGGTTCTTTCCGACCTTGGTCACTTCGGGGGTCTTTTCAGAGCTGATTTCGGCCATATGAAGGAACCTGTTCTTGTGGCCAGCACGGACGGCGTCGGCACTAAGCTCAAAGTTGCCTCTATGACGGGAGATTACGGAACGGTCGGCAGTGATCTTGTTAACCACTGCGTGAACGATATTCTCGTTCAGGGAGCATCGCCGCTCTTCTTCATGGATTACATAGCCTGCGGCAGGCTTGATGCCCGAACCGCTGCGGATATAGTATCGGGACTTGCCGCCGCCTGCAGCGAGAACGGCTGTGTCCTTCTCGGAGGAGAAACAGCTGAGATGCCGGGCTTTTACGGTGATGGTGATTACGATGTTGCGGGAACCATTGTAGGGCTGGTGGAGAAGGAAATGATCATCGACGGTTCAGCTATCCGTCCGGGGATGATCGTTATCGGTCTTCCATCGAACGGGCTTCATACGAACGGTTATTCCCTCGCCAGAAAAGTCATCTTTGAAACCGCTGGTCTGTCCCCTTCGGACACCCATCCTCTTCTTGGAACAGGAACAATCGGAGATGCTCTGCTTGCCGTTCACAGGAGCTATTTAAGAACTATTGAGCCGCTGCTGGGGGAGAAGCTGGTGAAAGGTATGGCCCATATCACCGGAGGCGGCATTCCAGGGAACCTTCCCCGGATACTGCCTGCAGACTGCGGCGCTCTGATTAGACCGCAATGGAAAGTACCAGCGATATTCGAGCTCATTCGCGAATTGGGGAAGGTTGATATATCCGAGATGAGAAGAGCGTTCAATATGGGAGCCGGTATGCTTCTTATCGTTGATGCAGGTGATTCAGATAAAGCAATGAAACTTCTGGGAAAAGCAGGAGAAAAACCCTTTATTGCCGGGGAGATCCTGCTCGGTGATGGGATAACATTTGAAGATTGATATTCGAATGACAGGGATGATTTGAGGTTGGATATGTGCAGAGACCTGGTGGAGAAACTCGTTCAGAAGAACGATTCGAGAATACTTCTGGCCGTTATTGACGGACTGGGAGATATATCAATCGAGGAACTCGGTGGAAGGACGCCGCTGGAAGCGGCGAAAACTCCCGAGATGGACAGGCTGGCGGCTTCAGGAGCGCTCGGTCTTCATATCCCCATAGCCAGAGGTATTACCCCTGGAAGCGGACCTGCTCACCTCGGATTATTCGGGTACGATCCAGTCAGATATCAGGTCGGAAGAGGAGTGCTGGCGGCATTGGGAGTTGGTTTCAAATTGCAGCACGGCGATCTTGCAGCCAGGATAAATTTCTGCACACTTGACGATTCGGGAATTGTAACAGACAGAAGAGCGGGCAGAATATCGACTGAGAAGTGTGTAGAACTCGTTGAATTGCTTACAGATATAAGAATCGATGGTGTCGAGACATTCGTGATCCCGGTCAAGCAGCACAGGGCATGTGTTGTATTTCGGGGCAACGGTCTCATCGATGATATCCTGGATACCGATCCCGGCCTTGTGGGGCACAAACCTGTCCCGGTTACCGGTTCCGGTAAATCCCGCACGGTCATCAGGGAGTTTCAGGAGAAAGCGGGAGAAATCCTTGCAGATCTCAATCCGGCCAATTTCTTACTTCTGAGGGGTTTTGCTCTTCATAAAGAATTTCCCTCGATAGAGGAACGGTTCGGTCTGCGCGCCGCCGCGGTGGCTCTGTATCCCATGTACAGGGGAGTTGCCGGGCTGGTTGGTATGGACATCATGAAATGCTCACCTGAAGATATCACCGGGCAGAAAAAGGCCGTATCAAAAGCCCTTGACAGCGGTCATGACTTCATTTTCCTTCATCATAAACCCGCTGACAGTGCGGGTGAGGACGGGAACGTTCAGGCCAAGATCAGCGCAATAGAAGAATTCGACAGGGCATTACCCGCATTCGTGAATCTCGGCTTTGATGTAATTTGTATAACTGGAGACCACAGCACTCCCTGTCCGATGAAACTTCACAGCTGGCATCCGGTACCTGTACTTATTCATGGAGGACCCCAGAGGTC
>CAZUYF010000033.1:0-13677 GCA_964624675.1 uncultured bacterium | reverse complement strand
CCGGTTTCCTGATTGTTGGTTCCATCATCGTCATCCTGAAAAACCCTGATCGATGCGATCTGAGGCTGGACAAGAGAATCGGGCGAGGTGTAGAAGAAGTAATTATCGGCAGGATGTATGTCGAGTATACTGTCTTCAACCAGAGTAGCCTGGCCGACAAATTCCGAGGATTCTGTGGAACCGGATTCGCGGCTTGCAATGGTGGTGAATTCAATGGGGCCGACCTGGGCCACTATTTTGGCTCCGAACAGCCCCTCATGGGGGATGCTGTACGAAACGAATTCAGGCCCGGTAATGGAGAGGCTGATATCACCCATCTCGATACTCTGAATTATCTCATCCTCGTACCCCTCGTAACGCAGACTGACACTGCTCTGGGGACCGAAGCTCCTCTGGCTGTCATGGTTTACATTAACATGCACCTTTTCACCGATGGTTCCTTCCAGTTGAACCCTCAATTCCTGTTCCATCTTCAGATCAGGGAAGAGGGACTGGCTCTGCCCCTCGGTTTCAACTGCGTTCGGCCTGTAATGGCTTATTCCCGACAGAGTGATCTTCTGGTAACCGCTGATATCTATCTGCCCGCCTTCGCCTATAGCACCCGCCAGTATTGGTGGCATGTCCAGAGGCAGGTAGATAGTAGGGATGAGAGAGCCCTCGTCCCTTGATGTACGCAGGCAATTGATGCTGTTCAGGGTGACCCAGGTGTCCCTCAGAGTCCACTCCATTGACCGCTGGTTCAGTGCATCAATGGGAAAACAGCCCGATGTCGAAACAGGGAAGGATCTATAGAACAGCCGCCAGCAGAGGAAACTGCTCCGAAGGGAATGTACAAGTTTCCAGGATACACCTGGATCAACGAGCATATCGCTTGCGTATTCAGCTGCCCAGGGATAGGCGGGAACGAGCATGGGAGCACGCACTCCGGCTGCTCCCGCAGCTGCATTCGCTATAAACAGCGCGATCAATGGCAGAATTACGGTTCTTTTTTTCATACGCAGATTCTAGTCTCCGGCTTGCTCATGGTTCCCATCACTAGTAGTGGAAAGAAAACTCGATACAGGGTATAATCGTCATATTGTATGATATTACTGAATGCCAATAATGAGAACTAAATGAAAAAACTGCAAGTTTACACATTAAGGGAATTCATAGCGCCCTTTCTCCTTTCCTGCGGTATCTTCACTTTTGTGATGCTGCTGGATAAATTGCTGGATCTTCTGGATATGATCGTAAGCAAAGGGGTGCCTGTAAGAACCGTTGTAGAAGTTTTCCTTCTGCTGCTTCCCTCAATGGTGGCTGTGGTGATTCCAATGGGAGTCCTGGCCGGGGTGCTCATGGCAGTGGGCAGGATGGAAGCCGACCTTGAAGTAACAGCGATGAAATCATCGGGCATAAGTATCTTCGTGCTTATAAAACCGCTCATGCTTGCTGCTCTCCTCCTGACGGCAACAATGGTTCTCTTCAATAATTACGTTCTCCCTGATGCAAATCACATGGCAAAGAACCTCCTTCTGGACATCGGTACAATGCGTCCAACTGCAAAGATCATACCGGGTATGTTCGTAGAAGATATTGAGAATTACAGGATAATCGTGGAGGAAAAGGACGATTTGACCGGTGAGCTTGAAAACGTCGTAATTCATGAACGGGTACCGGGTATGCCGGGGAGAACTATTACCGCCCTCAGAGGAAGAATGGAGCCTGTCTCAGCCAATCGTTTCCGCCTTGTTCTCACCGATGGACAGATGCATGAACTGACGGATAACGGTGAGTACAGAAAACTGGATTTCTCAGTATACACTGTTGAAATAGTCAGGTCAGAGGAACTTATCAGGCAGGACAGGGATAACCGGGGAGACAGGGAACTTTCCGCGGGTCAGATGCGAGCGCTGGTTGATTCTCTTGAAAAACAGGTTGAGTTGTTTGAGGATTCACTGCTCAATACCGGAAGCGCACCCATTCTTGCACTGATCAATGATTCAACAATCTTCTCTGGAAGAACCGCTTTCCCGCCTCCTGACAGCGTTGATGCACGAACATGGTTCAATCTTTCAAGGAATTACCTGGCGCAGCATTCGGGAGACCTCAGGATTCTGGCGGATCGCATTGCTTCACTGCAGCGAAGCATAAGCCGTTACAAGGTTGAAATACAGAAGAAGTACTCCATTCCATTCGCCTGTATAGTATTCGTGCTTCTCGGTATCCCGCTTGGGCTTTCAACCAGGAAGGGCAGCGCCGGTATTGCCCTCGGAGTAAGCCTTCTGGTGATTCTTGCATATTACCTTTTTCTTATCGCCGGGGAACAGCTTGCGGACAGAAGAATGATGCCCGCATTCCTCTCGATGTGGCTTCCGAATATCATACTTGGCGCATTTGGAGTAGTACTTACGGCAAGGAGTCTTCACGAGGGCAATCCTCTCCCTCTGGGCAGACTCCTCGCAGCTTCCAGGTCTTTCTTTACAAAATTCCGCGACAATAAGCCAGGTACTGCCGGGGGCCTGAAAGAAGGCCGTTCCGTATGATTTTCAAAAAGCTGGACGTTTATCTTGCCTTGCGGTTCGTCAGAATGATAATCGTATCCGTGACGTCATTCGTAGTCATTTTCGTAAGCGTCGATGCCTTTGACCATTTCACCAGATGGGTGGACAAGGATGTATCGATTGGCGCCTTTCTGACGTACTACTTCTACGGACTGCCCTACATCATCGTGCTGGTTCTGCCGATAGCCGTTCTCCTGAGCTCACTGTTCCTGATTTCATCCCTTTCCAGAAAGAACGAACTGGTCGCAATGAGAGCTGCCGGAATAAGCATACCCAGGATCATCCTGCCGCTGCTTATCGTCGGAGGACTCACATCGGTCTTTGAGCTTGGTGTGGGTGATTTCATAGTAGCCAACGCCACATACCAGCAGACACTGGTAAAAAGGATTGAAATCGATGGTCAGGAACCAATCAATTATTCGAGAAGAAGCAATTTCGCCCACAGGTCACCGGACGGATCAATACTGGATATCGGATTTTTCAATGGTCAGACCGAAGTAATGGATAATGTTACCATTGAGTGGTTCGATGACAGCAGCAGGGTCATCCGGAGGCTTGATATGGACAGAATGCTGTGGATCGATTCCGCATGGACAGGTATAGGCACAACTGACAGAATATTCGGACCATCCGGGGCGCTTGTTTTCTCAACTGCTGATACGCTGCTTATCCCTGAAGTAACCGAAACACCAGAAAATTTCGGAGCAAGGCAGAAAGCACCAGTGGAAATGAACTTCATCGAACTTCGGAACTATATCGCAAGTGTTGATGAAGCTGGGGGCGACTCAAGAGGAGATCTGGTCGAATTCTATCTGAAGTTCTTCTTCCCCCTCTCAAATCTGATCATGGTATTTGTTGGAGCCCCGCTGGCCCTTAGAAATCCGAGGAGCGGCAAGTCCTCAAGTATCGGCCTGGCCATACTGCTGGCATTCATCTTTTTCTCACTTCTGCGGCTTGGCCAGACCCTGGGTCATAAGGGAGCCCTTCCCCCTCTTCTTGCTGCAAGCATAGCCGATATTGTCTATATCTCTATAG
Organism: uncultured bacterium; assembly: GCA_964624675.1. Taxonomy (GTDB): domain Bacteria; phylum Fermentibacterota; class Fermentibacteria; order Fermentibacterales; family JCC-6; genus Aegiribacteria. Next base: position 10,099 of record CAZUYF010000033.1, on the reverse strand, counting down.
GTGTATTCCTTCTATCGAGGGCATCAAAATCTTAATCGGATACAAGTTTATTTAGTTCGATCAGACACTTGCAGAATACAGGTTCCAGGATGCATATTCATGTCTGTTCCAGAAGAGAATAACTATTCATCTATTACAGCATTACTTTAACCAGGGAGACAGAAATGCCCGAACGTGTATTCAACTTTTTCGCTGGACCGGCCACTCTTCCCTACGATGTGGTGAAAGAAGCAGCAAAGGGTGTCGTAAACTTCGAAAATATGGGAATGTCCGTAATGGAGATATCCCACCGCTCCGCACAGTTCGACCGGATGTTCTGTGAAACACAGAACAACATGCTTAAGATCATGGGGCTTTCAGATGACGAATATGCAGTACTCTTCCTTGGCGGCGGAGCCAGCACTCAGTTCTGCGCTCTTCCTTTCAACTTCCTCAAGGACTCCATGACGGCAGATTACGTTGTCACGGGAGGATGGTCAAAGAAGGCGGTAAAAGAGGCAAAGTTCTTCGGTAACGTCAATATTGCCGCCAGCAGTGAGGATTCCAATTTCAGCTTTATTCCGAAGGAGTTCAACCTGACTCCGGGAGCTGCATACGTACACACTACAAGCAACAACACACTTGTGGGAACTCAGATAAAAGACTTCCCGGAAACAGGTGATGTCCCTCTTGTCAGTGATATGTCATCCGATTTTCTTTCCAGGGATCTTGACTTCAGCAAATTCTCCCTCATTTACGCCGGAGCCCAGAAAAATATCGGACCTTCAGGCGTTGCTGCAGTTGTCGTCAGACGCTCATGGGTAGAGCAGGCACGCAAGGAAGTTCCCACAATGCTCTCCTATACAACCCATATGAGCAAAAACTCACTTTTCAATACTCCTCCATCCTTCCCTGTCTACGTTGTGGGTCTTGTTATGAAATGGATCCTTGCGCAGGGTGGAATTAAAGCTGTTGAGGCTGCAAACGAGAAGAAAGCCTCCCTCCTGTATTCCTACATTGATAACAGTAATGGCTTCTACAAGGGTACTGCGGAAAAGGACAGCAGATCCTTGATGAACGTAACGTTCCGCCTTCCGTCCGAGGAGCTGGAAAAGAAGTTCATAGTCGAAGGCGCAGAGAACGATCTCTTTGGATTGAAAGGGCACAGATCCGTAGGCGGATGCAGAGCCTCGATCTACAATGCCATGCCCTATGAGGGTGTTGAAGCTCTCGTCGAATTCATGAAGAGATTCAAGGCTACAAACTAGCAACCAATTAGGGACGGAGGGAGTTTACGACCTCCGTCCCTGATTAATTAACCTCAGGAATTCATCCTCGCTTATTATTTCAAGTCCCAGATCTCGGGCTTTCTGAAGCTTGTCTCCGGCTCGGGGTCCGGCGACTACAATATCCGTACTTTTCGAAACGCTTCCGGTAACTTTCGCGCCGGCTTTCTCTGCCATTATCCTTGCCTCGGTGCGTGGAATTGATATTCCGCCGGTAAAGACCACTGTTAATCCAAGAAGAGGTTTGCAGTCATCATCGGCACCACTGCCCTGAGGGTTGAACCCGGCATTCAGAAGCCTGTCCACAACACCCCTCGTTATCTTCTCATGGAAAAACCGATAAAGGTTATCCGCCAGAACAGGGCCGATTCCCTCAACGGCAAGGAATTCATCAACACCGGCATCCATCAGTTCATGAAGATCGGAAAATCTACCGGACAGAAGACCTGAGACGGTTCTGCCGATCCCCGGTATTCCAAGCCCGGTAATAAACCTCTGGAGGTTCGTACTGAGACTTTTTTCCAGTTCCGAAATGAGATTGTCCGCAGATTTCTCACCCATTCTGTCCAGTGATACTATTTGCGGCAGAGTAAGAGTGTACAGGTCTGAAACATCCCCAACCAGATCATTATCAGCGAGCTGCTCTGCAAGCTTACTGCCAAGGCCCTCAATATCAAGGGCATCCCTTGCGCCCCAGTGAAAGAGACTCTCCCTGAGCTTTGCCGGGCAGGATGGATTCATGCACCTGTGAGCTGAGGCATCCTCTTCCCTGGCAACGGGTCCCCCGCAAACGGGACAGTTCAGCGGGAACTCGAACCTTTTCCCCCTTTCTCCGTCCGATCTGCCGAGGGATCGTACCACCTCAGGTATCACGTCTCCTGCCCTTCTGACAATCACTGTATCTCCCGGCCTGGCATCCTTCCTGCGAAGTTCGTCTTCATTGTGAAGCGTTGCGCTTGAAACAGTTACGCCTCCGACAAATACCGGCTCCAGCTTCGCGACAGGGGTCAGCTTTCCAGTTCTTCCAACCTGCAGCTCTATATCGATCAGCCTTGTTACAGCTTCCTCAGCTTTGAATTTCCAGGCAGCTGCCCATCTTGGAAATCTTGAGAGAGTTCCCATCTGTATCTGAAGAGAGGCTCCGTTGAGCTTGATGACGACACCATCGATCTCCCAGGGCATTGCACCCCGATTCTCCTCCAGTCTGTGATAAGCATTCTCAACCTCATCAACACCTCTGCATACAGAATTGTAGGGATTCACGGGAATGCCGAGTCTGCCGAGGAAATCGAAAAGAGAATGCTGCGATGTTATCCCCGCGGGCCAGCGTGCAGTTCCATAGGCAATGAAACAAAGAGGTCTGGACGCAGTTATCCTGCTGTCGAGTTGTCGAAGTGACCCGGATGCGGCATTACGTGGATTAACAAACGGTTCCAGCCCCTTGGATTTTCTCTCTTCGTTCATCTTCTGGAAATCATCTTTCCTGAATATCACTTCACCCCGAACTACAAGATTGCCGGAGAGATTAGAGTTGAGTTTAAGTGGTATGGACCGAAGAGTTCTGACATTGGGAATCACATCCTCCCCATCGCTTCCGTCACCCCTGGTTCCGGCCCTCAGGAGAACTCCATCCTGGTAGATAAGGGCAACTGCAAGTCCGTCAAGCTTCGGTTCAACGGAATATACAGGATCCTCCTCAAGCTTCAGTTCATGCCTGATGCGTCTGTCAAATTCACCGAATTCTTCTGCTGAGAAAACATTATCAAGGCTCAGCATTGGCGGATCCCATAGAATGGAGGGGAAATGAGAGACTGGTTGTGAACCCACCCTATGTGTGGGAGAATCTTCGGTCGAAAGTTCGGGCCATTGAAATTCAAGCTCAATAAGCCTCAGCATGAGGGCATCATATTCACCATCGGATATTTCAGACCGATCTTCAGCGTAGTAAAGCCCGTTGTGGTAACGTATCAGTTTTCGGAGATTTTCCGCCTCAGCACTAACACGTTCAGGTATCATTCAATACCTCCATACTCATATGGATTTCCAGGTCGAAAATACCAGTATCATCAGCGTTGCCCCAAATGTAAAAGGCCGCTCCCTGGTGAACTCTCTCGTAACCGCTTTCCGACCTGTTCACTGAATCCAGCGCCGCAACCCATATTTCTGATTTACGGTTCATTACAATAGCAGTCTTAACTTTTCGCCAGCAATCATATACTTCTATTCTCTTTCCATGGAATTCACCCTCCACGGACATGAGGTGTTTCTCTCCCGAATCGACTCTATAGTAACGGTCAGGTGAGTTTCCTGTCATCAGGTTCAGACAGATCTCCATCCCTGCTCTGTCCCCGGGCATGACGTAGTACTTTGTGCGGGTCTTAATCAGCGACTTTCTGAGATCTGCTATCATTCTCTTCTTAATTCTGAGCTCTCCCTCTGCGAATTCCCCGGAATAAGAGATTGTAGAATCACTGATTCTGCTGGAAGAGGAAACAGCCGGTTTCTGGAAATGAGTTATCTCCGGGTCACTTTTTCTCCAGCTGCCTGAATGTATGGAAGAATACATTACAAGATCTGAGAAGCAAATCCTTCTCCATCTGTCAATCTTTACTTTCTCGGCAAGTCCATCCTCCTTTGAAGCCATCTCTTCATGGATTGTCTTTGCTGCGCCATCAGATCCCGCTCCCGGTATGGATTTGTGATACTCTTCTGATTGTCTGGTGAGTGTATGCCCCAGGGGCACAGGTTCTCCATCCGGATGCATGAATGTGATTACACTTACAGTCAAGCCCCGTTCAGGATGGATCAGGAGCGATTGAGTTGTCGTTACAATAATATTTTCATTAAAACCGTCTGCATTAATGTCAGCCGCTGTAACCAGCGGAAAACCGTTAACAGTTTGTAACGCTTTCCATTCAGCCTTATGAAGTTCCTTCCAGACAGCCTCCCTCAGGTGAGGAAGATATATGCCGCCGAATACACCATGCCAGAACGCACAGTTGCACTGGCTTCTCCAGAAATGGTGCAGTGCTTCAGTATTCTCCGATCTCCTTACGAGGGGTTCCGCGCACAGTATTCTGCCCTGGAGTTCCTTTGATTCGGGATAAACCGACAGAAAATTACGCCAGAATCCTCCAGTTAGGAAAACCTTCGTATCACCTGACCGACCATGAGTATCGAGCAGTTCCCGCAGCTTATCATATTCATCCCTCTGTGAGCCGTGCAGCGTCCAGGAGCCCATTTCAGTATAGCTTGAAGCGGGAATATAGAAAGGACCCGCAGCTTCGGTCCGGGCAGCCTCCGAAGGAAGTATGGAATCGAGCCATTCAGTAGATTCGACTTCACCGAAAAAGCGATCAAGCCACCGGTCTTCGTAACAGAGTTTATGGGTTCCGGGCCAGACGCCGAATTTTTCCCCGTCATCTCCGTAGAATACCATATTTGCTCCGGCATCATGCATCTCTCTGAGATTCTCTATGACACTTTCAACAGGAGAAAAGGGAATTCGGTATCTTAACTCCTGGTTACTCCCGAGCAGCCTGAGAATTCTTCCTGAATCCTCTGTAATACAGGGGCGAAACAGGTCCATCCCTGAAGCGCCGGCTCTCTTGAGATGTATATCATCAACTACAGCCCACGATACATCAGCCTCTGTCAGAATCGATGGAAGCTGCGGCTCCCAGACCCTCTCGGTCAGCCAGAGCCCGCTTGGTCTTCTGCCCGAAAGCTTTGCAAGAGTATCCGAATAATTCTTAATCTGCTGAACGATATCGAACCTTCTGAATACTGTAAGTATGGGTTCGTATCGACCGCTGGTAAGTAATTCCATTCGGCCCCTCCGGCAGAGTTCACCTGTTCTCTCAATGTAGTCTGGATGGTTGATAGCAAGCCACTCCAGGAGTGTTCCTGAGATGTGAATACCGCTGCTGATGCCTTGATGATTTTCAAGGGTTTCCAGCATCGGCCGGTAACAGTCCTTATACGCTGAATCCATGACATGATCGAAGTTCCCCACAGGCTGATGATTATGCAGGCATAAGCATATCTTCATAAATACCTTTTCCCGGAATCAGAATGGACAGGCTCCTAGATGTCATTTGGTTCGTTATTGATATGTCTATATACGATATCGGCTGGAAGAATACCATCGGGATCGATATCGATCGCGAGTATCCGTTCAGCAGCAGCAGGTATATCACCCATGTAGATACCCTCCGTAGAACCGAGGGTCAGGTCCAGATCAATAAAACCTGTTCCTGTAAATACGCGAATTTCATCGAGGATTGAGCCAAGAGGGAAATCCTGTCCGGGCTGAAGCTGTTCTACTCGAAGGTTGAGAGTGCCGGAGGAGTCCGTCCACGAAATTTCCAGTTGAGGCACACCGGGACTGTAAAGCCACTGGGAGAACATCTCCCCATATCCACTGTTTTCAGGTATCCCCATAGCCGAAAATAACCTGCCGAATGAATCACCTGAGTGCCGTAGATTACGAAGTGCTCTGGGAACAGCTCTTTCGAAGGCCGGGATCTCGCGCAGGAGAAACTCTATGACAACCGGGGCTTTTCCGAATATTACAGGATTATGAAGGTGAGATTCGTTCAATCGCGGATCTGCAATAGCGTATTCGATTCCTCCGGTGATCTCTGTAGAGTACAGGTAGTACTTCAAGAATGCCTCGCGCAGCTGGTTTGAGACCGATTCGTCACCTGAAAGCGTAAATCTGTAAACGGACCATGCCGCAAGCACATTTCTCAGATTATCCGAAAGGTATGTACTCCCTGCCAGATAAGCCCTTGCAGCTTCGAATACTATGGATGTAGCGGGAACAGCGGTTCCACGAACAAAAGAATCGGACCACGTTTCATATCCCCTGACCGAGGATAGCATATCCGTTGACAGGAAAAGACACCCTGGACCGGTGATAAACACAGGCAGATCCAGACAGCTCACAACAACAATATCAAGCCTTGCACCATCGAAAGCCATGTTCCGCCAAAGCACTTCAGTGATATCATCGGCAAGATCGATCATTCCCAATGCTGTCGAATCTGATTCAAGGCAGATATATCTGCTTCTGCCATCAGCAATTGCATTTTCCGTGAAACCGCCGACTGCCCAGGAAAGCGGACCTCTGACCCCCTCTATCGGGGAAACATAGGATACGGTAAGTAGAGAATCGCTTACGTTTCTTTGCTGTTCCGCGAGAGGAGCAAAGACTTCGTAACCCTTGTCAGGTACCGAAATATCGAGAGTATAAGCCGAAGGAATACCGCAACCGGGGTAGAACCACATACCGCTCTGGAAGGATGTCGATGGATTGATCTGGAGCCCATACTCCGTAATCCTGTCGGGTGAGGATGATATGAAGCCGTCCCAGTTTCCGGAATACAAGCCTGAAAATACTCTGGTGGAATCGGCGGTACACAGCACTGAATCCCCCGAGCTCTCAGCTGATCCGTAAAGAACTTCAAAATTTGTTCCATTATCGCAGTACGGGAGATAAATCATCAGCTGACTGTCGGATTGAGTAGATCGGAAATCAATAGTCAGGGAATCCAACACATACATTTCCCTGCCCATTGGATCAACAGAAAGCTTTATTCTGTGTCTGATTTCTGGCGGCACGGTCACATCCGCGTTCACTTCTTCCACAATCTCGCTTCTGATACGATCAGAAAGGTATACAGAACGGGAAATACCGTTGGCCGGTTCGACTATCTCCGATGTGCCCAGTATCCCGGTGACAGATGTCAGAAGAAGATTAGTGGATGTATTTCCGGATTTGATCTGAAGAACCGCCAGTTCACCGCTGCCTCTGTTCCATACCCTTTCCACTACACTCGAATCGCCTATGAGATAAACGACAGTTGTAAAGCCGGGTATATCCCCAAATGGTTTTACATAGTTCGTGTCAAGGTTCAGAAGATCGCCTCCGGAGAGGTATTCCATTCTGTCTGCGGGAGTTGAGCCACAGCCAGGCACCAGCATTGCGGTTATGCATGGTTCGCAATTCTCAGAGGATAATATCAGTTCGACCGGCATCTCGTTCCGGTAAATAAGAGTATCCTCAAATTCCTCTGAAACCAGCGTCAAATCAATGTAAACACCCTTATCGGCATAAATAGATACAATTTCGTCATGCTGCCTGTCCGCGGCTTCCATACCGTCTCCACATGAAAAGGCAAGTGCAGCAATGGAAATTGATACAAAGAACCGAACTGAATTCATTCAGGCCTCCCGCTGTTGCCGCCAGATACAAATAATAATCACAATGGAACCTCTTCGGGTACACCTGAATATATGACCACGCGAACAACATTGCGCAAACATCTGTGTTGACGATGGCAAGCATATTATGCAAATTTCCCGCATGGAGGAAAATACATGGGAATTCTCAATTCACTGATCGCTGATCTTTTTCTTACAGCTGAACTCACTTTAAAGGATTACGCCGTAACGGGATTCTTCGGCATAGCATCCTTTATGCTTTTTATTTTCCTTCAGCTTCTGGGAACAAGGATTTTTATCAAGGTCAATGAATCGGGGCAGATAGGTCCCAAGGTTTTCGTACTGGTGCTTCTCGTTCTCGGTCTGGCGGGTGCGGTTTTCAGCTGTTTCATCAGTAACGGTGAAGCCTCTCTTGTTCTAGGTTTTACTGCAGGTCTGTTCATATGGACAGCTTCATGCGATATACCTGAACAGATGCACTGGATATCCCCCCAGAGCAGAAGTGCAGTTATGTTTTTTCTGCCGCTGATCCTGCTGTGGACTGCCGCCATGCTCTTCCTGAGGGAGATTCCCGCTGCTGTTTTCGGCGCAACCGGTTATCCACTTGGAGTCTGGGGAATTCAACTGGCCAGAGTACGTGTGATATCCAAATGGGGTCCATCATCCCTCGCTGCGACAATCCTGATACTGCTGACAGCCGCAATTGCGGGTGGTGCACTTGCACTTGGGGTAGTACACGGGACATTATTCTCCGGCATTATCGGAGGGGTCGTGTTCGCAATAGCAACATGGTCGGCACTGGAGATAATCTGGGAACGCGGAATGGCTGAGAGACCATGGAAGAACAATCAGATCAAAAAATAAAATACATCAATCCCGCATGGACACCTACCGGTCCCTGTTTCAATTCAGTGTAGTAGATTTCATCCGGCTGCGCATCCCTGACATTTCCGTTGTATTCCTGCACTGTCCAGCTGTCGCAGGCAGTACTAAGCACACCTGAGACTCCCACCTGGAATCCGAGGTGTCCCGAAAAGAAGTATTCCATCGTAGCGTCTCCCACAGCAGCTACAGAAATGGCCGTCGCATTTGATGATAAATAGATTGGCCTTACATCCTGCATATGAAAGGCTGCTTCTCCTCCTACTGAAAGTCTCAATCCAAGAGAAGGGCTGCTGAGCGGAATCCTGGTACCAAACTGAAGATCAATGCCGATTAAGGATGAGTGCTCAAGTCCCCCTGCGGTCACTCCGCCTCCGAAACAGAGTCCCCATTTCGCAGTCTCTATTCCGAGCCTGACATTATTGCTCCACTCCGATGCGTCATCCTCAAGACCTGCTCCCGGTTCAGAAGACATCATGATTCCGCCGTATTCAAGATACAGGATAGCGGGAGCAGACTGCTCTATTGCGATAACGGTCCCTCCTTCGATCAGCCGGCCCGACAGGAGCCTTGCGGTAGACTGAGTGCTTTGGGAATCCATTATCTGAAGGAGCCCTCTGCTTCTGAGGTCCTGATATTCATAAATATTATCCGGTATTCCTGTAGAGGAAGCGACCAACGCCATTACCGTACCCTTAGAGACACCCTGATCAAATCCAGCGGGAACTGTAAATACTTCATCTACGGAAGCTGTAAAGCTTATCTCTATGGGGAAAAGTTCCAGTATTGCCCTCGAGGCAAGCTCCCGGGCTGACATAATTGCGAGTCTGTATTTGTCAGGAGTGTAAGGAAGGACTTCCTCTCTTTCAACTGTATTTTTTATTGTTCCGATGAGAATCCCTGCTCCTGAATAGAATCTTCCGAGAACATCGATGGAAACGATTCTGTAGGTTATGAGTGAATCGTTCCGGAATACCGTTCTATCGCTTTCTTCCGGATTGAGTATTGAAAGGGCAAGGAAAACATCAATATTCCTCTCTCCAGCCAATGTTCGAAGTGAGCTCAGCAGAGAATCGGGAGATGTGTCCAGGAAGGAATCGTCTCCCAGGTCTACTATCTGGAATCTGCCGCTTTCCTCTAATTCATTGATGACTTCTTCGATTAAGAGAGTGTCGGGGGCAAATTCATCAAAATCGATTGAAACAACAGCAAGATGGGGAAGCGCAGCCGAAAGGGTTCCTGTACTAAAAAGCACTATTATGGCAGATCTGACAAATCGCATCCTGATTCTCCCTACTCGATGGTTTCCGCGGGAACAATACTACCTTCCTCGAACAGTTCCGAAATACCCGCCATGGGGACTATAAGTACGGTATCCCGGTACACAAAGGGAATATAATCACTCCAGCCGGCAAAGAGGGTATCAAGAAGCAATGCGGTACTGCTGTCAGGTTGTCCTCCTTCATCGAAAACAAGTTCAACGTAGATATCTGCCTTGGTGGTATTCATATCATGGTCTGACGTTTCATGAACGCGGGAGTAATAATCACAGGATTGGTTAACTACCATGTTGTCTTCCATATCATTAAAGACCCCTGTACTTGAATGAACAGTTTCGCAGGCCGCAAGTCCTGCAGTATCGGCATCAAAAGAAAGAGTAGTATCACCGGTATCATCAGTCTGTTCTTCGGGGCTGCAGCCTTCAACTGCTCCTGCTAATATTA
>CAZUYF010000032.1:3760-13830 GCA_964624675.1 uncultured bacterium | reverse complement strand
ATAAAGGCTTTATTTCCGAACAGCTCTTCTCTTACTTTCCGGGCTGCACTGTAAAGAAGCTCCGCTTCCGAATCGGATGACAGAAGAATCGCTTTAAGATCATCTTTTGAGAATCCATCATTCAAACGCTTTTCAATCCAGCCGGCATCAATATTCAACGCTGATCACAACCCTTCTTCATTTCTTCAAGCTTCTTCCTCACCAGTTCAAGAACCGCAGTGGTAGAGGGCATGATACCCGTCCATATTTCGAAAGATCTCGCAGCCTGATGCACAAGCATTGCTTCCCCGGTGAATATATTCACCCCACGGTGCAAAAGATCATTTCTCCAAAGCCAGGAACTGTTATAGTTCAGGTCGGCAAAGACCATGTTTCTGAGAAGTGACTTCTCCAGAGGGAAGACATCATCATCTCCCCAGCCAAGAGTTGTCGCGTTTACAACAGTTCCGGTGTCAGCTGTTTTCAGAGCATCGTTTAACTCATCCAGTTCTCCGGCGGAAATGAAACCACTCCATTTCCGAACGTTCCTGCAGTACAATCCATACTGAAGCTGCCGGTCATGAAGAACGTAATCAACAGCCAGGGCAGCACTTCCGCTGCCTACTACAAAAAAGGGTTCTGGGAGGCTGCACTCATCGATGAAGCGGCTGAAACCGTATATATCGGTGTTGTAACCCGTAATACGTCCATCGACTGTTTTCAGTGTATTTATTACCTGCAGATCCCGGGCATGGCTCTCCAGTTCATCACACATACCGGCAGCCGCACCCTTGTGAGGATAGGTGATATTCAAACCTGTAATACCACTTCTGAGCAGTTCTGATACAGTTTCTATGAACCTTTCCGGGGGAACGGGGTAAGCGAAATATTCACCGCACAGGCCGGTTGACCTGAAAAATTCCTCGTGTATCAAGGGAGAGAGAGAATGAAGAAGAGGCCATCCTGTCAGGCCGAGCCTGAAACTTTTCCCGGTGCTAACCATGCTTCAATCTCCGTACCCTCTGAAACAGCCTGTACAGCCAGTCACCAAGGCCCCGCGATCTATAGAATACTGGTTCAAAGAAAGTGCAATCTTCACTTACGATGCCTTTTCGAATCATATATCCTGCAAGCGGAGAATGAGCGTACACTCTTATTGTACCGATATTTACAAATGTCGATTTCCAACCGAGTGTGAGTCTGACCCTGAACATGAAACATATCTTCCTGAGGAAAGCCCAGAACCCTTCACCGGGATTGCCATTAAAAAAGTTAATCCCCACCTGAAGCCCCGCCCTGCGAGCGGATTTGACGGCCGGCAGCAGGTCCGCCGCCTTTCCCCGCTTGGTCAGCTTCTTCAGACCCTTATCGGTAATTGCGTCGGGAGAGAAATCCACCTTGACGGCACCGGCAGCCTTCATCCTCATGAGCTGAGAAGGAGTTACATTCTGATCAAGCCAGGCGCTCCAGGATATTCCGGAGGCGGATTCCTCAAGAGCCGAAAGCAGTTCTTCGAAGTATTCCTCCGGAGCGTTGAAAACCGAATCAACGAATGAAAATCGGGAAACTCCCAGATCCTCAAGTTCTTTTATATCCCTGATAACATTCTCTACAGGCCTCAACCGGAAACATGATCCGCTCAAAAAACTGTACGTACAGTAACTGCAGCTGAATGCGCAGCCTCTCCTGCTCTGAACGCCTATAGAGTCAGGAAAGGTATACCTGGAAATATCAATGAAACTGTAATCCGGAGGTGAGATCCTGCCCAGATCCGCCTGTTTCCAGGGAAGCATCCTCCCCCCGCTCCAGCCTTCTATTGCGGTGCCGCTCTCAATATGATCAACAAGTTCAGGGAACATTCCCTCTCCCTCACCGGGGATTCCATAATCTATCCTGGGAAATCGCTCCATAATAATCTCCGGATAGATCGAGAATCCTGTACCTCCGGCTATCACGATTCCTTTCCAAGATCCCAGAACATCCATTATCTCAGAAAAAGGTTTCAAATATGAGTATGTGACAGGGTAGGAACTATCATCGATATTTCTCAGGGATACAGCGATGATCTCGGGGGTGAATGATCCGATTGAATCTCTGAGCAGCGCCTGATAGTCATTGCTGAGGCTCAGATCCAACCCCTTCAGCTCGTGACGCGAAAGCTGTCCGGCAATGAAAGCCAGCCCGATGGGGTAAATTGGAGCCTCGGGACGGCCTGTGGGTGACTGGATCAGGAGTATTCTCAAAGCAGAGCCCTCTTTTCTTTCTAGCGCCACGTAGTATTTTTCAAGTATAATGAAATCCATGAGAACCAGTTTCTTCCCAGCAGCTGTGATATCCATAATCCTCTGTCCGTTGATGGCGGAAGCGAATGTGCCTCCTCAGCATATTCCGCAACTGGACAGCCTTGCTTCCGACATGTCATTGATGGGATACATTCCGCAAGGCGGGGAAATGCTCGTCCTCGCAGCTTCGAATAACTGGTTCGGTCTTCTTTCCGGTGTGAGGCTTCTGCCGGGGGACAGCGATGAACTCGATTCGATCCTTGCGGATACTACGGGAAAATGGAGATATTTCGGTTCTGCTCTCTGGAGTACGGGAGGTGATGTTCTCCTGGTTACCGCTCCAGAGCCCAAATGCCTCCCCCGCAATATGGAACACGCGGTCCGGGCCGGTTCCGAAGCGGTCTTCTACCTTGACGGGTACGAACTGCTGCATGAACCCCGGACAGCCGTAAGTACCCCATATCTGGAAGTTCTTGAGATCAACCCGGATTCGACTGGAAGGTTCGTGTTCAGTACTCATTCCCGGGGCGTCTACTGGGTAGAGGTAATGCAGCAGACAGAGTCGGGACCGTCTATCGAACTGCTCTTTCCTGTTATCGCAGGGGGAACAGCTGAAGATGTCTTCAGGGGAACCATCGATATCCCTGTTTCCATAGCTGACAGCCCCTCCGAGATACTTAATGAACTGAACAGCCTCAGGCAAAGCAGGGGAATACCGATCTTAGAATCAAGTGAAATCCTTGACAGCCTGGCTTCGATAAGAGCCGGAAACCTTGCTTTTTCCGCTTCATTTTCGCATTTCGGTCTGAATACAGGCAGCCTGGCTGAAATCCTTCCGGAAGGCATCTCAGCGTACGGAGAGAACATCGGAAGAGGAAGAGGGTACCAGGAGGCCTGGTCAATGATCCTCATCAGCCCATTCCATCTTCAGACCTGCATGTCCCAAACCTATACACATACGGGTATTTCCGGAGCTGTGGATTCTTCCGAGTATGAATGGCAGCTGGTTCTGGTCCAGATATTTGCATCAGGAGCGTATGAGGAATGATTGATCAAATAGCCGGCATTCTCAGTAATATCGGTCTTGAAACAGTAGCTGGAACAGTACAGGATTCCCTGATACCTCTTGCAATACTGGCTATTGGAAGCGCCCTGACCGGCGGGTTGCCTCTGCTGACCTCACCCCTGTTCGAGTTCTCGCTGAACAAGGTTTTCATTCTGTCTCTTTTCTTTCTCCATCCACAGAACCCAACAGTTTATTTTGCCCTTGGTTCAATTCTGGCTGGTGCCGCTCTTCGGAAAATAATTTCAGGCAGGGAGTTCTGGCGGTATATGGTAACCGGCATTACAATGGTTGCCCTGCTTAAATACGCTCCCGCACTCTATCAGAAGTTTCAACCTGGAGTACAGGACCAGTTGGCGGTTGTTTCGGTTCTGCCTGTTCTAATTTTCATTGAAATAATCATCAACGCCGCATTCCTGAAAAAGGGCTCAGATTTCACCATGCTTTCAGGAGTAGTACTGATTTCGTACATAGCCGCAATACCACTCTCAATCATGAGTCTTATCATGGTTACCAATGAAGGCATACCTGGAGCAGTGCTTGCATTTGCAGGATTAACCGGATTCTCGTTCCTCGGAAGGTCTATAAACAGAAAACATGTGTGGAACACACAGAGGATAAGAGAGATCAGCAGTCAGGACAGGCTGGCTACCCGTCTGATGGAATCTTCTTCATATGGAGAGTTTCTCGCAATACTTCAGGATAACCTCTTTAAACACTCCGGCAGCAGTATCCGGGCTCTCACAAAATCTTCCGGATCTTTCGACTGGGTTCTGTGGAGTCCAGATGAGCAATTCGGTCTGGATGAATCCAGTATCAATGGTACATTTCCTGCAAAAGGGGAGTTTACCGGAAACTTCATCGTAAACAACATCTACGGAACAGCCCTGGGGTTATCGGAAGCCAGAGATATGATAATTCTGCTTTCCGGCCCTGAGCAGAATATCCTTCAGAGTATGCCCGGCAGCCTTCTTGAAAATCTTGTTCTTCTTCTGGATCATACATGGGAAGCCGTAGGACATTCTCTGCGAAGTGAAAGGTCATTTCTGGCTGCTGCTGTAACGCTTGCAAGGCTGGCTGACTCAAAAGATGACTACACACACGGACATTCGCTGAGAGTTGCAGGCCTCTCATGCTCTCTCGGAAGATCCCTGCACCTTTCACCAGAGAATATTCAGATCCTGCGGGTCGCCGCAATACTCCACGATATTGGAAAACTGGCGATACCAGCTGCAATTCTCACGAAAAGAGGCCTGCTGACCCGGAAAGAACGGGAGATCGTTGAGGCTCATCCAGTTGAAGGGGCAAGAATTGTATCAGGGTTATCAGGTTACGAAGAGGTGACAAGAATAATCAGAAGCCATCATGAACGGCTCGACGGGAAGGGATATCCTGATGGCCTGTGCAACGGTGATATTCCATTTATGGCGAGAATCGTTGCGGTTGCAGATACTTATGACGCAATAACAAGTGACAGATCGTACCATTCAATATCCGCATCGGAATCCGCCCTTGAAGCCATACGAAAGGAAACGGGCAGTAAATTCGATTCCAGGATCGTTTCCGCCCTGGAAGCGATTCTCTCGAACGAGACAGTGAGCATGGCATGACAGCGAACGAACAAGGCAATGGACTGACTCTGTTCACAGGAGCCGCTTTGATCCTTCTTATACTGTGGGTGCCGGTTATTCACTTATCTCTTCCTGGAGTCAATGAATACTTCATGCTTTTCTGCATTTGGATCGGGCTTATATACACAATATCAATGCAGAGCCGCCGTACAATAGGATATCAGGTGACACTATTCCCTGTTTTCCAGGGATACATGGCCCTGACCGGGTACACTGCCCTGCAGGAAATCGGCTTCAGTCTGGCTGTTTTTATAGGAATGTTCATCCATACAGTCAGAATTGGTGAAACATACAGAAACTGCTTTATCCGCTCAATGAAATTCATGCTTCTCTGTCTTCTTTCCCTGCGCATCACAACTTTCATCCTTCAGCACTTCCGTGCGGATATTTTTGAAAATACTTATCTGACTGCGGCAGCCCTTTCGGGGTCGGCGATACTTGCTGTATTTCTTAATCAGTTCTTCCAGTCCGTAATCGAATTTTCAGGGACGAAAGACTGGAAGCAAGCTTTCAGGAATAATACTAAATCAGCTGTCTATCCGGGGCTTTTCATTCTCTTCCTTCTCCCGGCGGCGGTACAGACTAAAGTACCTTCGTCAAACGTATGGGAATGGAATCTGATAGCTGTGCTCACAACTTTACTGATTATCCAGACCGGGCTCTCATTACTTCTGGACAGAGCAAGATGCTCATACTCCAGAACCAGATTTCTTGAGAATGAACTGGGCAAACATTCGGAAATCCTTACCGGTCTGGACTCTCCAATAGAAGCTCTTAGCATCCTTGCGAATTTCCTGTATCGTGCCGCTGAAACGTCCGCTGTCAGAGTAACCTGGAAGAACATCTCCATGACGTATCCCACCAGTTTTGAAACCTCCAGAAATGCCCCTATTTCGCGACAGGGTGAAGAAGGTCTTCTTCTTGAAATCTGGCCTTCCCCAAGAACGAGGCTTGATAATGAACGTATTGAGATATTCGTACTGCAGACCGAGACTGTACTGAAGAACCTTGAAATGAGGATAAGTGTCGTCAAGAGCGCCTGGAAGTGCCTTGAAGCGATGGTCTACTCGCTGGATATGTCAGACAGCAGACAGGCCGGCTACAGTAGAATCGTTGCTAATATTGCCAGGGAAATAGGACGTGAAATGGGGATGACAATCGATGCGCTCGATGATCTTGAAATGTCCGCCATGCTCCATCTCACGGCTGCAATTCTGGAAAAGGCCGAGGAAGACTGGCACGAAGCCTTCTCTACATCGGATCCCGCAAGAACACAGTTCCAGCTCCCCCCCGAAGTAGTCAAGGGAATAAGACATATTACAGAGAATTACGATGGCTCCGGCAAACCGGAGCGGCTCAGCGGAAAATCAATACCAGCTATTGCAAGAATACTCTCAGTCGCCAGTAATTTCGCGGCAAATCTATCCAACCAGTCAGTTGATGACTCCATTCTTGAACTTAAGAGAAGATCCGGCCTGATATACGACCCGGATATCGTTGACATACTTGAAAATATATCACTGCAGCAGGATAAAATGGTGTCTCTGGGTCAAGAGAATCGCCGGTCTGATTTGATCAAACCGGCGATTGACTATATCTGACTGTCAGCGCTGCCTACTGACTGTATCTCTCGACTCTGTCGATCTTCTCCTCGCAGAGAGAGATGGAATTGTTAGCAGCTGAAACCATGCTCTGGGCACTGCCTGCCCTGTATCCAGTCACAGATGAAAGATAGGATATTGCGGTGGTCAAGTCACTTATGGCACCCTGCCAGACTGGAATATTGTCAGCAACAAGTTCCGATATTCGAGCCTTGGTTGAACCGCTCTGGTAATAGAATGCCCCCATCATATAGTTGGCGAGCGGATCGTTCGGGTAAGCATTACTGAGGCGGGAGAACACACTCTGCATTGAACCCCGCTGCCCGCTGTCCCGGTATATGGTGGCAAGAAGTATGTACGCTTCCCGATTTCCCGTACCGGAGATAAGAGATTCCAGCCGGGTTACAGCACTGGAGGTTCTACCGGCCCATGCCTCAACCTGGGCAGTGTAGAGGATCTTCTGCGGATTATCCGGATCCGACTCCAGATATACGACCACGTGATCGGCAGCGTTGCCGTAATCACCAACTTTGATGTAGGATTGAATAAGACGCTGTCTGAGTCCGTTCATGCTGCTGTTAACAGCAAGTATTTCCTCCATGTAGGGTATTGCCTTTGAGTATTCCTCAGTCTGGTAATAGAGAAGACTGAGAGGGAACTTGATGGATAGATTGTCAGGGTTGCCTGCGAGAGCTGTCTCGAAACTTGCAACTGCCTGATCGATCTCTCCAAGTGCCTGGTAAGCCTCCGCGAGCCCTAAATAGGCGTCCGCATTCTCAGGATCAATATCTACAGCATTCTCAAAATATGTTCTGGCAGCGGCAGGATCACCATTGGCAAGGTGGACTTTTCCTATACCAGTAAGAGCGGCAGGATTCATTTCATCTTCAGCAAGAATACCCTCGTAAACCTCGAGAGCCTTATCTACAGAATCCACATCTGTCTGAAGATAAACTTCCGCAAGCTGAAATCTTGCATCCAGCAGCGTCGGATCAACGGATAGAGCCTGATTCAGAAACATGATCGCCATGGACCAGTTCTGCATCTGGATACTGAACGCAGCCTGATCCAGTGCCTGCTGGGTTCTGCTGCTGATAAGCTCAGAAAGATCTGCAACCATGCTTGCGGCAAGTTCCTTCACCGGATCTGTGTTTTTGGGAACCAATGCTGGATCAGCGTTAATGGTATTACCGGATGCAGGTATACTGACATTCCAGAAAACCTGAAATTCTTCTCCCGCAGGCGAAATATTACCGTAGAGTATCATTTCGGCTCCGAGAGCAATTCCGGCATCCACCACGAAGTCTGGCGGTACACCATATTCAAAATCGGATGGATTGAAACCCAGATCCTCGAACGCGTCTTCAAGATCACCCTTTGAGATGAAGGTGTATTCTGGACTATCCTCAAAGATATCTTTAAGCGAGTCAAAAAGCTTATTGCTTACCCATCGGGCATCAGAACCGCTGTAACCGAAGGGTACTATACCGATTCTGGTAGTTTCTCCGTCCCCCTGCGCTACTGCGATGCCGCAGGCAAGCAGAGTAAGGCAGATTGTTGCAAACATTATTCTCATCATTCTATCCTCCATAAAGCAGATATGCATTGTTCAGGAATAGTACAGTAAGGTAGATGGCAAATATTGCACTATAGATAATTTCAGGCAAGCACCTGTCCTTATCCATTGTACGTGCTTCCCCTGTCAGGCATTTCAGAGTACATCTCCATCATTCGACACTTCCTTTGCGTCTCCCACTGATGATACACCGCAGGAGGAACAGTGTTCCATAACAAAATCCATAACCTGATTTTCAGACACAACCCGGAAGGGAGGGATGGATCTGAGGAATACTTTGCCGTAGTTCTTCGTGATGATCCTTCTATCCATGATCATTACAACTCCCATATCATCAAGTGACCTGATCAGCCTGCCTACTCCCTGTTTCAGTCGTACAGCGGCAAGTGGCAGAGAATACTGCCCGAAGGAGCTTCCTCCATGTTTTTCGATCAGGTCCATTCTGGCTCTGATCAGCGGGTGCCCCGGAGAAGCGAAGGGGAGCCTGTCAATGATAACAGCCTGGAGCATGCTTCCAGGCAGATCCACCCCCTCCCAGAATGAGGAAGTGCCCAGAATGATAGCCCTGCTGCATTCCCTGAAATCCCTGAGGATACCGCTTCTGGACATATCTCCCTGCGTAAAGAGTTTAATCTCTGGGGGAAGTTCTTTCTCCGCGATTCGCTTGACCAGATTCAGATTCCTGTAACTGGTAAACAGCATGAGTGTTCTTCCATCCAGTACTTCTGCAAGCTTTCTGCCCCATTTCCATACAGTCATGGCAAGATCTTCATGAGAATCATGCGGAGGAAGGCTGTCAGGTATTGAAAGAATCGCCTGTGAGGAGTAATCAAATGGGCTTCCAAAGCTCTTTACATGGGCATCCCATGCCCCGAGTCTGTTACGGAAGAAATCGAATTCATCCGCGACGGTGAGTGTAGCTGATGTAAGAATAGTGGTATCGAACCTTGAATAGACGGTATCCATCAGGTCCGGTCCGATATCAAGAGGTACGGCCTTCAGAATCGGATGTTTTCTACCTGTTTCAACGAAGCTGCAATATTCCTCCGTACTCAGCTCCATGAATCTCCCGGCCGAAAATGCCACGGCGGAGGCTGTCTGGGATACCGGCAGCAGCTCCTCCATTTTCTCAGTATCAGCGGCAAGCTGCTTTGCAGTTACCAATACTTCTTCAAGTTCTTCAAGGTGCTCTACAGGGTCCCATACGGAGGTCTCTTTTATCCCGTCCGTAAGATCAGCTATCACAGATGAAAGAAGTCTGGCCTTCTCGAGGAGTGAGGCCTTTTTTTCCATATCTATCTCACTGAAGGCAATCCCGTCAAAAATGGGCAGAAGCATACCTTCACTGAGCGTAAGCCCCATACAGGAGCTGGCTGCATCCTCGAGGCGATGTCCCTCATCTATTACAAGTACATCCGCTCCTGGAAGAACCTCATCAGCCATCAATCCTGATACCAGCAGGTGATGATTTAGAATCAGAATATCCGATTTTCTGGCCTGATTCCGCGCGTTGAAGAAATGACAGGCACCTCTGAAGTGGCAGGAAGAACCGGTGCAGTCCAGATGATCAGATCTGAAATGCCTCCATACAGCTGAGGGAACCTCTTCGGTGAATGATGAGATATCACCGTCTTCTGTGGATTGGGTCCACTTCTCGAAATCGCTCTCAATTTTAAACGACGGACTGCTCGATTTCCATTTTCTAAGGCACAGATAGTTATTTCTCCCCTTCAGCACGCTGACCATTGCATCCGAATTCAGTGCTGAGAGCACAGCCGGGGCATCCTTATTGGCCAGCTGGTCCTGGAGGGTAATCGTAGCGGTGGATACGAATATTTTTCTTCCGGAAAGGATTGCGGGAATGATATAGGCAAGACTTTTGCCTATTCCTGTACCGGCTTCAAAGAGATAAATGCCCCCAGAATCCATGGCGGAACC
>CAZUYF010000032.1:0-3660 GCA_964624675.1 uncultured bacterium | reverse complement strand
GTACCGGCTTCAAAGAGATAAATGCCCCCAGAATCCATGGCGGAACCTACCGCCCGGGCGAATTTCACCTGCTGCGGTCTTATCGAGTACTCCGGAATGCTTGATGTAAGAACATCTCCAGTAAAAACACTCTCAATCATATCTGTAAGGTTCAATTCAGACCCTCCCGATGCCGCCTTATATCCTGAAGAACAAGCTGTATACTCCCGTCCCCGCGGTATGTATCCAGGGCAAGGGTAAATGCGAGATCAACCCTTCCGTTGAACATGGACTGCCTGTTAACCATACGAAAGCCAATGGCACGGTAAACAGATGAACCTATCTTGAAATTGCAGCTGAGGTGGTCCGCATTTTTCCCGACTGCCCTCCACTGGACAGGGTAGGCTCCCCTGGCCAGCCAGACCGGTTTTCTGTTACCCTCACCGAATGGTTCAAGCATCTCCAGATATCTGACGGTCTCGGCATTGTAATCCTGTTCCTCAAGCTTTCCGTCGACGTACACGACTGAACCCAGATGCGCATTCCACTCATCCCCTGCAAGAACGGAGTTCAGCTTATCTCTCAATAAAGGGATACTATCTTCAGGAATCTTGAACCCAGCAGCCATCGGGTGGCCTCCAAGACTGTCCATGATCCGGTGTTCAGCCTGGAGATCACTCAGGATTGAGAATATTGGAATCCCCGGAACGCTTCTCGCAGAACCGAAGCCATTTTTATCATCGATCGAGATCATAATGGATGGAACACCGTACCTGGAAACAAGTCTCGACGCAACTATACCTATCACTCCACGGTGCCATCCCTCATTCGCCATGACAATGCATCGCGGGTTATCAAGTTTATCCACAAGCCGGAAAACGTCACTCTCAATCTCACGGTCCAGTTTTCTGCGAACCCTGTTATGCTTCTCGACAGTTTTTATCAGATCTCCAGCCTCCCGGGTGCTGCCTGCAAGAAGCAGTTTTACCGCATCGGCTGCATGCCCAACTCTGCCGCATGCGTTGAGCCTGGGGCCAATGTAGAATGCAAGATCGGTCGAACTAATTTCCAGGATATTCAGCTTTGCTGAAGCAACAAGGGCTGTAATACCAGGCATGGTACTCTCGCAGAGCTTCTTTATACCTTCGTAAACAAGGATTCTGTTGTCCCCGGTAAGCTCCACCACATCCGTTACAGTACCTATAGCCACAAACTGCAGCAGCTCATAGAGGTTCTCGGTGCCTGAACCAAGCAGATCGTACACCGCCCTTAGAACCGTCCAGGCAACACCGACACCGGCCATTTTCGAGTGCGGAGCATCCGGGTCCAGTACAGGATTAACGATTGCCTCAGCATCGGGCAGGGTATCGCCTGGCTGATGATGATCGGTGATGACAGTATCTATGTTCAGATCTTTGAGGATTTCGACATACTCGACAGCGGTAATACCGCAATCAACGGTGATGAGCAGGCTGGCGTTCACCGCACTGCAGGCTTCGATACCGGATTCACCAAGCCCGTAACCGTCTTCGAACCTGTCTGGAATGAAGTAGTCAACGGAGGCTCCCAGCGACTGCAGAGCCAGATAGACAACCACCGTTGCAGTTATTCCGTCTGCGTCAAAATCACCATGGATCAGTATCCGCTCAGAGTTCCGCAAGGCGGATAGGATGCGCTGCGCGGCCTTAAGAACCCCTCCCATATTCTTCCATGGTGAAAGATCATCCATATCCGGATTAAGGAACCTGTTCAGTTTTTCACCGCGGTAACCACGCCTGGCAAGAAGGAGAGATATCGATTCGGGAAGGTCGAAGGGATTATCTGCTTCTTTCAGGTTCAGCTCAGGTGCAGGTCTCGCCACCCATCGTTTCCTCAAGAATCCTCCAAAGTAGCAAGGGTCAGGCTGTAAGCCGGGTTCTGTTCCGCCTTTCGGCGGCAGTGGCCATCCGTCTGGGATGCCAGTTACCTGGCACCTCTAGCGGCCAACCCGGAGGTCAAAGGGAACGGGCAATTCCCCGGTCTCAATGAGACCTTCCTCTCTATTAGGCCTTGCACCGGACAAGGTTTGCCGTGCGAACACTGTTACCAGCATCCCGGTAGGCTCTTACCCCACCTTTTCACCCTTACCCCCGATGAATACTACAGTCAATTTCATGAAACATGTCTGCTGAAAACCATCAGGGGCGGTTTCGTTTCTGTGGCACGTTCTTTCCGTTGCCGGAACCGGGATTTCTCCGGTGTCCCGCCCTGTGGAGCCCGGACTTTCCTCCCCCTGGGGGGCGGCCACTCACCTGACCCTCTATTGAAATATAGTTATTACACTCCAGCCATGGAGCTGTCATCTTTCCAGACCACAAAACGCCCGCATATGGGACAGATAAATGTTTCTCCCTGGCTGATCTCAACTGCGGTTTGAGGCGGAATATTCGTAAGGCATCCTCCGCAGGCTCCCTTCTGAAGACCAACGACAACAAGTCCTCTGCCTGATGCACGGAGCTGTTCATACTTGTCCAGAAGCCGTTTGCCTATCCCTGAAGAGATGTCCCTTCTTTCTGTCATCAGTTTTTCCATGTTCTCCTTCAGAACCTCAAACTGACCATCAAGGATATCCTGCCTTTTTTCCGCTCTCTTTATATTCCGCTCCCATATCTTTTTTGCATCTACCAGATCCTGTTCACCCTGTTCCTCTTCGTACATTTTTTCAAGAATCTCGATGTCAAGGTTACTGATCTTCTTTTTGGTGAATTCAATCTGCTCCGACATAGCGCTGTACTCTGCATTTGTTTTCATCTGCAGAAGTTTGTTCTTGAATTCAGCCAGCATCTTCTCGGATGCTCCCTTGCTCTCAAAGCATTTCGCACTGGATTCCTTGATTTCCTCCAGTTTTCTCTTCTCTCTCTCGTAATCCGACTTCTGTGACTCAAGTTCCCTCTCATGGATAAGCTTCTCCCGCGGAATTTCATCCATCTCCGCGGTTGCGCGATCAATGCGGGAATCGATGTCCTGCATCAGCAATAGCTTCTTAAGATCATCTATCATTTATTCAACTCCTGCATATTCCATAAAAAGAAAAGGGGCACCCGATAAGGTACCCCGATATAGGTTTAAATGTGATGTATGCATCACACTGCATGATCAATACACAACTTTTCCAGCGGAGCGGAGTGGTGGGCGGGACAGGATTTGAACCTGCGACCCCAAACGTGTGAAGCTTGTGCTCTAGCCAACTGAGCTACCCGCCCTTCCAGGTAACAGAAGTCTGGTGGGCCCACCTGGACTCGAACCAGGGACCGACCGGTTATGAGCCGGTGGCTCTAGCCAACTGAGCTATGGGCCCGATAAGTGAACAAACTTATCTCAAAAAGGCGCATATGTCAAGACGATTTACTCCCTCAGGTGACACAAGACCCTTGCATTTCACCTGCTCTATTCTTCATATTCCGCGGGATCGTGATTTGATATGCATGTATTGAAATCGGTGCCGGAGTGGCGGAATGGCAGACGCGACGGACTCAAAATCCGTTGTCCCTTGTGGACATGAGGGTTCAAGTCCCTCCTCCGGTACCAAAGAATACGGGGACACCGAAAACGGTGTTCCCGATTTCTTTGTTACGCAACTGATTTGAACCTCAAATCGAAGATCTGACGGGTGAATTTATCCTGAGCGAACGTAAGTGAGTC
>CAZUYF010000031.1:1198-13979 GCA_964624675.1 uncultured bacterium | reverse complement strand
TCGAGTTATCTGCTACTCAGGGGCAATATGAGGACTGCTTATCCTGTACCAGTGAAACAGCTCCATGTCTTCGGGAATATCTTCCCCGTGGGTTCCATTCCCTGTATTCGGGTCGGTGTGCGCTCCGTGATCAGGTGCGAACACAAGAGCGTAGCTTTTCCCTCTCCATGCTTCCCGGGCGGATAGAGCCAGCTCACGAAAACTGTTCACATGACGCTTAACTGCACTCAGCGCCTCTTCGGAAAAGGGCTGTGTCCTGTGAAGAATGTCATCGTATTCCTGCTGATAGCAGACTATGACATCGCACCTGTCCTCCAGCATCAGCTCCCTGGTACGTATTGTTGTATCCGAATCGTGCCCTTCGGAATAGTAGTCCATCTCTCTTCCACGGAAGATAAGATCCATACTGCTTTCCCTCACCGCGACTATTGCAGGTTTCAGGCCCGATCGAATCAGCGTATCAAACAGCGTATCGCATTGCAGCACCGGTTTCTGGTAATGCCTGATACCGTGCTTTTCGGGCTTTGCACCCGAAAACATGGAAGCGAAGCAGACAGGTGTTTTCGATGGCATTACAGATTGAACTGGAATCTCAACCTTACAGATTCTCCGTATTGCAGAGAACTCATTCTCGCATACGATTGCCAGATGCTTACCGATGGCATCGGGAGCGAAAATCAAGCACCTTTCAGCTGCCCTGCCATTCAGTACTTCATATGTTTCCCGGAGAACGGGTGCAGGTACAGGGGAGACGGCCAGGGAAGGTGGTTCGATTCCGAGAATATGCGCAACGGCAGGAGCTAATGAGCAAATTGAATCGATATTCTTCTGCATTATACCGCCATCGAGAGCTCAGAACGAAGTCGGATCCAGCGTGAATCACCCAGTTGAACCACCTTGAACCTTCTCAACTGTGTTTTACTTAATACGAACTAGCACGAGATTTCCTGACCCTCTCCATTCTTCCTGAATCTCTTGTGACACCCGAATATCACGTAAATACACGGTTCCACGATCAGGGTCAGAACCGTTGCCACAAATAGGCCACCGATCACCGTAACAGCCATCGGAGCCCATGTCTCAGCTCCCTCACCGAGACCAAGTGCAAGAGGGAACATAGCCAGTATGGTTGTTGCAGCCGTCATGAGAATAGGCCTCATTCTGGTTGTGGAAGCTTCAACTATCGCACTCTTTATATCCTTTCCGGATCTCCGCAGCTGATTTGCGTAATCAATCATGACAATACCATTGTTGACCACTATTCCGGCAAGCATGAGCATTCCTATGATCGCCATGACTGACAGGGATGTTGAGGTTACGAACAATCCAAGAACCACACCGATAAAGGCAAGAGGTAATGTGAAGATTATTATGAAGGGTTCAAGGAATGATTCGAACTGTCCGGCCATAACCATGTAGACAAGGAGTGCTGCAACCATGATGGCGATACCGAGGTACATGAAGGTTTCCTTCTGATCCTCCATCTCTCCACCCATTTCAAATCTGAATCCGGTAGTATCGATCTCCCTCAGCAAAGCCGTGACATCGGCTGACACTTCACCGAGAGATCTCCCGGAAACATCGCAGGAAATCGTAACCATCCTCGCCTGGTTCTTTCTTGAGATGGTATTTGAAACGACCCTCTGGTTTAGAGAGCCCATCGATATTAGAGGCCTTCCCAGAACCGACGCGTACTCAAGATCCTCCCTCGAATCTCTCAGATTCTCCGGATACCTGACGAAGATATTGTACTCGTTATCATCTTCGCGATATATGCTGGCCCTGGATCCCTGGAAACCGTACCTGACATCCATTGCAAGCTGGGATTGTGTCATTCCCTGAAGAGAAAGCCTTACAGGGTCAGGGATGAAAGAATACTCAGGTATCAATTCCTGCATTGATGTTCTTGCATCTTTGACACCATCTATCTGCGACATGGCAACTCTTATCTCCTCGGCCTTTTCGTACAGAAGGTCAAGGTCGTCACCGTAAAGAGTAATCTCTATCGCCGAAGTCGAGAAGAGTGACATGCCGGCTTCCGTAGAGTACTCAAT
Organism: uncultured bacterium; assembly: GCA_964624675.1. Taxonomy (GTDB): domain Bacteria; phylum Fermentibacterota; class Fermentibacteria; order Fermentibacterales; family JCC-6; genus Aegiribacteria. The sequence continues at coordinate 11,925 of CAZUYF010000031.1, read as the reverse complement.
TCCGGGCATATCATTCAATACATCTCTTATCCTGTCCTGATACTCGAACATGGAGGTGCTTCGCTGACTCAAAGGTGTCAATCTCACCCTTATCATAGCTGCATTCGAGCCGCTGGCTCCGAAAATCGCCATTATACCTTCAGCTTCCCCAACGGTGCTGAACACTGCCAGCAGGTCTTCAGGAGCAATGATAGCCTTGATGGAATCCTCAAGGGCTTTCACTGCTTCGTTGGTCGTCTCAAGGCTGGTACCTATAGGTTCTTCCACATCCATCATGAGAAATCCGTCATCGGACTCAGGGAAAAAGTCGGATGGAAGCCTGCCGACCATGACGATTGCCATAATGAACGCTGCCGCTGTTGAGATCAGAACGATCTTTTTGTGGTCAACAGCCCAGAAAACCAGGCGGTTGTATCGTCTTTCAAATCCATCAATCATCCTGCCTATTCTGCCCGAAATGCTGCGTGGTTTGAAAACCGGCACAAGATTTTTCGTCCATGACGCGATGAGAGGAACAAGGCTCAATGCCACGAACAGAGAGATGGTGAGACTGAAAGTAATAGTCAGAACCATTTCTTTGAACAGTTCACCGGCTATACCCGGAACAAACAGAATCGGGATAAAGACGGCAAGGGTTGTGAGTGTGGAAGCTGTTATTGCATTGGACACTTCCATCGCTCCGTTAACTGCTGAATCTCTCGGTGATTCTCCCCTCTCCCTGTGCCTGAAGATATTCTCAAGCACAACAATGGCGTTGTCCACAAGCAAACCTATTGCCAGGGCAAGACCAGCCAGAGATATCATGTTCAGCTGCACATTGGTGAAGTGCATGACAGCAAAAGTCACGAAAACGGAGATGGGTATAGATATCCCCGCAATGGATGAACTCTTCCATGATCTGAGGAAGAACAGCAGCACAAGAAAAGCAAGAAAACATGCCTGCAGAGCAGTTGTTCCAAGATTGTTGATGGACTGTGATATGAATTCCGACTGATCAAACAGAATGGCCGGTGTGAGAATATTTCCGTAATCTTCCGATATCTCATCCAGCTGGTCACGAATTCTGGCGCACACATTAACGGTATTTGCATCCGATCTCTTGTTCATATACATCGACACGGAAGAGCGCCCATTGAATCGGACGTACTGCAGTTCTTCCACCTGCCCATCCTCAACCGAAGCCACATCTCTAAGGAGGACTGGAGATCCGGCATTTATACCAACAACAAGCTGTTCTATCTCCTCGACGCTATGAAAAGCGGATTCAACTCTTATGCTCATGTTCATCCCACCGGCATCGATCCTGCCTGCGGGAGTGTTGTTTCGAACAGAACTGAGGGCTCCTACAACCTGAGATATTGTGATTCCCGCATCAGATAGGGACGAAGGGTTTACTTCAACATTTATCTGTCTCTCTCGACCACCCGCTGTTACGGCAGATCCGACACCATCAAGCCGGCTGAAAAGCGGTTCGATCTCCTCCATGACAAGCGTTCTGAGATCAAAGTCATTAAGTACTTCGCTGCTGAAACCAACGTACAGCACAGGCTGCATACTTGGATCAAGAGCAAATACAAGAGGATCAGTGGCGTCTTCTGGAAGAAGCGCCTCGAACATATCGAGCTGTCTTCTGACATCGGTTTCAGCCTGGTTCAGGCTGTGTCCCCAATTGAATTCAGCCGTTACAATACTGATACCCGCCCGTGATGTAGACGAAACATTCTTGACATTGGATACCCTCGCAAGCGCCTGTTCAAGGGGATCCGTAACAAGGTTTTCCATTTCCTCCGGTCCGGCGCCTTCCATGGAACTCATCACCATTATCATCGGGAATTCCATGTCCGGATACATATCAACACCAAGCTGGGTAAGACCGAATATGCCTGCGCCCAGTATTGCAATGAATACCATCAGGAACGTGACACGTCTTTTAACTGATAATTCCGGCAGTCTCATTGAATCACTACTTCCACACTGGCCCCGTCCTGGATCATTGTCTGACCTGCTACAACAAGAGAATCTCCGAAACTGAGTCCGCTTGTTATCTGAACCATTCCTTCACTGAAAATACCTGTCTGAACGTCCCTTATTACAGATATGCCGTTCTCTACAACAACTACCTGGAAACCGGAATGGGTTCTTCTCAAAGCACTCTCCAAAACAGCGATCGAGTTCTCGAACGTTTCGGTGAGAACAGCGACCCTGCCGGCCATACCGGGCCTGAGTCTGCCGCGGGTATCATCAAATCTTACTTCTACCGGAACGAGCCCGCTGATCTGATCAACGGTTGATGATGCGGATGTTACCATTCCTGGAAAGGATTCATTATCCAGAGAGCTTACGGTTATATAAGCCGGAAGACCGGGCTTCAGATCGAGCAGATTCTCTTCTGGAAGAAGTATTCTGGCTACAATGACGGAATGATTGGATATGGAAATAAGCGGAGTATTCGCGGATGAATTGCCCACGCGTGCCCAGATTCTGCCTATCTCACCATCGAAAGGTGCCGTTATCCAGGAATTATCTCTAATTGTCCTGGCCTGAGTATAACCGGCTCTGGCCTGGCTCAGCTGAGCCACAGCGGCTTGAACAGATGCGCGGGCACCCTCAAGCTGCTGTTCGCTTGCGCCTCCAGCTTCGTAGAGTGATTGCATCCTTGTGTAATTACTTGTCGCGTTGTCTACGTTAGCCTGTGCGGCACTGATTCCGGCTACAGCACTCGAAGTGCCTGCACTGGCCTGCTGATCGGTATTCAGTCTTACAAGTTGCTGTCCCGCTGTAACACTGTCACCTTCTGAAACAAGAACTTCCTCAACTTTACCTGGTGACAAAGCGTAGATCATAGCTTCTTCAAGACCCTCGACCCTTGCGCTGGCGTAAGCGATGCTTGAAATATCAACAGGCTCAACAACTTCTACGGATACGCGTATTAAGGGCTCCTCTTCATCTATCTGGCCGGGACCACAGCCTATAGACAGTAATACACCTGCAAGAATTGCCGTAACGGGTATAATTAATCTGTTAATTCTCATTTGAGGTATCCTTCCATTAATCCTGCAGCCCTCATCAGTTCAGCTTCAGCGATTCTTAAGTTGTAAAGAGCGTTGGCGTGGTTGGTTCTGGCAGTTGTAAGAGCCAGAAAGGACTGATCCATTTCAAGACGTGTTATCATGCCGGCTTCGTAGGAGATGCTGGCGATGGAGGCTCCTTCGGTGGCCAGTTCTACAGTCGAAGATGTTGCCGTGACGCCCTCTCTGGCGGCCTGGAGATTATTCCAGGCTGATGCCAGCGAGAGGTCCGTAACCTGCCTGATACTCCTTGCAGACGCCTCCGAGGCAACCCTCTGGGCTCTGGCAGAGTTGAAGTCCGATATATCGGAAAAACCGTTGAAAAGAGGTATCTGGAGAGCCACTGAAGCCACCAGATTCCTTTCGTAATCATCAATCTCAAAATCGGTATCGTTTCTTGCCGCAAGGTAAGAAAGGTCAGTCTGAAATACCAGCATGGGAAGGAACGAAGCTCTGGCCATATCCACCCCGGCATCACCAACAAGTTCAATGTACTCTGCAGCCTGACGATCGGGATTGTTATTGTACATGGCTTCGCGCGCATCATCAAGCGATTCGGGTATTTTAAAATCAAGCTCATCATCAAGACTGCCCTCAATCTGAAAATGAGTATTATTATCCTGCCCGAGAGCTACAGCAAAACCGGCGTAGGCATTCTCAAGGGCGTTCTCAGCCGATATCAGGTCGGGTATCCTGTTCTCCGCGGCAACGCGACTCTGAAGCAGTTCAAAACGTGATATTGTTCCTACATCATGTTTCAGTGCAGCGAGTTCGTAACCGGCTTCGGCTATTTCAAGTGCTTCTGTAGAAACATCCATCATTTCCTGCGCCAGCAGGACTCCGTAGAATGCCCGTACAACCTGGACAACAGCGTCCATCTCCGCAGCCCTTGATTGCTGCAATGACAGTTCCTCTGCTCTTGATGACATGCGCGACCCCGCTGGTCCCTGCGGTACGAAGAGGGGAACAGTTACGGAAATCCCGGCAATTGATGAGTATTCACTTCCCATCGGGATAGAACCCATACCCGGAATTGTAATTTCCTGGATGTCATAATTCTTTGAAAAAGCAAGCTGACCGTTAACCTGAGGCAAAAACCACAGATCCGCGCTCCTGCTTGTCCATACTGCGCTTTCGTAAGACATCAGTGCAGACTGGACATCACCCCTGTTCTGAAGTGCGATTCCAACAGCCTCCTCGAGGGTGACGGCTCCTGCATTCAGGCTTATCAACAGGGTTATCGCTACCATATATCTCATTTGATTACTTATCCTCTCCGCGTGCTGATATTCCGTTGAATATTATATCCACAACTTCTTCAGGATTTATCTCATCATGGCAAGGTATTTCATTAATGATCTTCATACTGAAACCAATAAGAACCGAATTAAGCTGCATCATAACCATCATCCTGTTAGTATCAGGCAAGATCTCTCCGCTTTCGATAGCCCTGTCGAACATCGGATCGATGAACTCCATGCGCATAGTGTTGAATTCTTCCTGCATCTCTTCGATGAGCAGACCTATGTTGGGATCCATAATAATGGACATGAAGGCTTTTGATATGCCCGGATTCGTCTTTACGAACTCAACCCGGAACCGGACGTAATTCTTCATGTTCTCCCTGAGGCTGAAATCGATATTGAAAACGTCCCGGTTCAATGACCTGGCAATACTCAGAAGGTGCCCAGCAAGAGCTTTGTAGTAACCCTCTTTGTTTTTGAAGTAATAGTAAATCATCGGCTTTGAAACCCCCGATGATTCCGCTACCTGATCCATGGATATCTGTGAGAAAGTCTTCTCAGAAAGAAGTTCAACTCCTGCTTGAAGAAGCTTGTCCCTGTTGCTGTCACTCAAGTTCAACCTCCATATACATATTAATTGAATACATATTCTACTTACCAGTAGGTAAATGTCAAGCCCCTACCTCTTATCTATATGACAATTAATTATATACTGTAATCCAGCGAAAGGATAATTCAGATAATTCAGACTTTCTGATCCCCTGAGGATTAAGTATATTGTTGTAACGAACACCAGGGAAAGGAAGCATGTTTTGAATGATGATCATGAATCCACCTTCAGGAGGATAATCAGGTCTCATTCAGTCAGGTATCCTCTCATGAGCTCTACCGATCTCTACAAGCTTATCTACCAGGCTGCGATGGGCAGCGCCCACAGAGTGCCATCCACCAATTCCGCTCGAGAGCATTTCAAAGAGGAAATCAGCAGTATCGGAAGCGGACCCGCTGAACCTGTGGTTGATATTGTTGCACATGACGGCAGCATTTCAAGGATAAACATTCGACCATATCTGCAGACCGGATACAGTTCCGATAAACTCATTGAGATGTTCTGCAGAACCGCAGAGGAATTTACCGGATCAACTATAAAACTTGAGCTGTACTGCTGGTGGCTTATCCGAATGAAGGCGGATGATCTTCCACAAGATAATATTCAGGACATCGATCAATATCTTAGTAAGATGGCCGAGTCGGGTTTTCCGGCTGTTCATCATTCAGCAGTTTATAGAAACGCCTATTCACCCTCGTACAGAGTGATAAAGTCCGCGTTTATCCGGGAGCTTGGTATTATTAAGTGAACAGGAAGAAACACCTGGACTCTGTCCTGCGATGGGCATAGGAAAAGCAATTTTCGACTGATGATTACGCAATTTGACGTAACGTTAAATAGCGTTATGTTAACCTACGTAATGAGGGGGTGCTGAATGAATCCTTTCAGGTATGGGCAGGTCGTCAGCCACCGGGATTTCTGCTCGAGGCCACTGCTGCTCTCGCAACTCATTAGTTTTGCGGAGTCAGGGCAGAATGTGTTTCTGCAGGGTGAAAGACGTACTGGAAAAACATCTCTTATATACGAAGCTGCCAGAATACTATCGGGTTACAGACTTCTCTACATCGATCTACTTGAAGTGAAAACAATCGATGATCTTTGCAGGAGAATGATTACATCCATAGTGCGATCGGAACGCAGGGTTTCGTTCCAGAAGAAGCTTCTGAGCTCTCTTTCTCATCTCAGACCATCACTTTCCATGGACCCGATCACAGGATTTCCAGCTGTATCCTTCGATTCAAGAATTGGAATGAAACCGGACACCATTGAAGGAATTCTTGACCTCATTGCCGAACTGGGCAGAAAGAAGAAACTTCTGGTTGCATTCGATGAGTTTCAGGATGTTCTCAATATTCGCGAATCATCCCTAGCCCTTGCATTGCTTCGAAGCAGGATACAGTTCCAGACCGATATCACCTACTTCTTTGCAGGCAGCGTCAGGAATAAAATGAACGGTATTTTCACAGACCCGGAAAGCCCCTTCTTCAAGTCAGCAGCCTCACTGGAGGTTGGATCAATAGACAGCAGAACATTTGTGCCCTTTCTCAGAAAGAAATTCGCATCTGGTAAGAGGGAAATCTCCACCGAGACTGTTGATGCAGTCATACGGATGGCGGGAAATATACCCGGAGATGTCCAGGAGCTCTGTGCATGTATCTGGGATACGACTTCGGCAGGTGAACCGATAACGAATGAGCATCTGGCTGCGGGTCTGAATATGATATTTGCCAGGGAAAGGAAAGCTTACGAAGCCACACTCATTAACATTACAGGACAGCAACTCAGATGCCTTGTAGCGCTTGCGGAAACGGACTCCATTAAACCCCTCTCATCGGAATTTCTGGAGAAAACAGGAATTCGTACCGCTTCATCAGTACAGGCAGCCCTCAAGCGTCTTGTTAAACTGAAAATAATCTATCGTCACCAGGGCTCATACAGACTGGCAAATCCCTTCTTTGGCTCATGGCTGATCTGGAATGGATACTAATTGCCGCTATCGATTAACGGAATCGTATCCAGATCACCGCTGACAGAAACATCCATCGATTCTATCCATCCCTCGATATCAAGTCCCAGAGGTCCGATACGGAGATCAAGGAGATACCAGTCCTCCGTTCTCGAAACGATAGCCCCAGCACAGGAGGATGGCACAGAATACACTATTGCCGATAAGCTGTCAGGTTCTGCATACAGTGGTGTAGTCTCGTATATCATCGCGTATGTAATTCCAGCCTGTGGTCCCCAGACCACAGGGACACTGCTTAGCTCACCGTCGGTTATATATTGTGCGTTGACCGTAATCCATCTGAGTCGAAAACTGCCGATATTCGCCGCCTGGGCTACTCCCGGATCGAACCCAAGCCAGCCATCAACGGTTCTGCCGGATATTACGACCTGATCGCGTGGAGAAAGACTGCAAAAGAACGAAGCGGAAGAGTCAGGCCTGGTGAAAACACCAACTGAATCAATGCAGACAAGGATACATTCATTTTCATCAGGCAATTGTGAATACAATATGAAGCCCGAAAACAATGGCCCGGTCCCCGGACACATGGACAATGCCGATAGAATCAGAACAACAGTCATCTTATTCCTTTTCCTTCTTGAGCTAACTGCGAAATATCTTTACATGTTATGATACAAACGTATTGTATCTGCCGCAACGAAACACATCACCTCTGCTGGAACTGAGTTGCTGCAGTTATTTCTGTAACTGATGGATTGGAGTACTGTTATGGGTAACGGAATTAGAAACAACGATGAACTCAAGAGCAGAATGGAAGCACTGCTGGAACCGGGTGAGGTTATTCTTGCCTGCGGCATGGGAACGATAGGCGCCCGAACGGTCCTCGTGGCAGCTACCGACATGAGGCTCATTATCGAAAAGGTTACTATTACTTTCAAGACGAAAGAGCTTGAATCCATCATGTATGACAGCCTTGAGGCGATAGAAGGCCGGCAGGGTGAGTCCAGCATGCCGGGCTGGGCAAAGATCAATGTTCACTCGGCAGTCATGCACAAGATTACAACTTCAATAATGATAAAGAAACCAGGTGAAAAGGTCTTTCACGTTCAGTTCCAATTCATGCCTGTGTTTAAAGGCAACAGCGGGAAAGGGATTGAAATAGCCCAGGCAGTCGCAATGCAGAGACCTGATTTGAAAACAACAATAGATATGAAAACGGAGAGAAAGGATGAACCGGGGTGTCTTGTCAGAGCACTTAAATGGGGAGCCTGGGGCGGCATTGGCGGTGCTTTAATCGGAGTAGTTGTCATAAGAGATTTTGGTGGAATAATTGCTTTTCTCGGAGTGGGCTTCTTCCTCGGAGCTGTTATAGCTCCCTTCTGGAGAGGTCTTAAAACCCAGATTACCGGAAAAGGTTAGAAACAACCGGGATTACAGGCTTTCGCATTTTTCAACGAATTTCTGCCATAGATACGGGAATTCTTCCAGCGGTCTGCTGTCGGGAGTCCTCAGTTCCAGGGTGGCATACTTTACGTTTACCCGAACATCGGTAAATATCGTTGTCAGATGATCAAGGAAATCAGTGAAGCTCTTTCCCTCAATAGTGCGAAAACGCTTGCTGCTCTGCAGTTCAACCGCTTCAAGCACAAATTCGACGATATCTTCCAGTATTGATAACGCGCCATTCTCCAGATTTACATCCGGAAGGCGGCAGCGGCAATTATCCGTTCGGTTCCATATTTCCCGTCTGGATCCGGACATTCCAAATTCCTCGCTGGAAGCCATCTCACAGAAAAACGGGTACATTACTTCTAGATCCTCTCTGGAAGTAAGTGCTGCATGAAGGTGAATGGCGGCTGTGCCCTTCATCATATCCGGCCCCCTGCTGTCAACTTTCAGGAATCTATCATGCATTCGGGAATACCTCTCCGAAGTGAGCAGAAGCGGGGCTGAATATCTTCCAGGGATATAATCTGTCCCGATGTACCTGATACCGGTTTCGTTTTCTATTACTCTGTTTGTATCCTGAATCCAGTCAAGGGTTTCATTGAACTTTATGTTATCCGAGGCTATCAACGGAGGGCTGAGATATTCTATCTGTCCGCCGGGTTCAAAGGCAATTCGTCTTTCACCTTTCAAATGAACACCATTATCCAGCCTGTATCCTGCACTGTGAAGAAAAGCATACAGCCGGAACATGTCATTCTGATTAAGAATCCGGTCAGGCAGGAACTCGTACTCGAACCCGTAGGTTCTGGGAAGTGAATTCTGTCTGGCAAGAATCATATCTAGGAGTTTCTCAGCGTATGCTGCTGAAATGCTGCCGATCTTTTCAGTGGATATACCAGAACTCATGCCACAAACTCCTTCATCCATAAGCTGAAAGTAAGCACTGCGAATATCCTGTCGGCTTCCGACACCAGAGTAGCAGGACCGATTCCATCAGCTGTAACACTGTTCCAGAGCTGCTTTGTCATCTCTGGATCAAGAATACCGGTCCGTTCTATTTCACCTCCCTGGAATATCTCCCTCACATAATCGGGCAGATTTTCCCTCTGAAGAAGCCAGGCAGCCATAGGAATCGTGAAAGGTTTCTTCTCTCTGAAAGCGGTTACCGGATCCACAATTCGATGATTGAGAAGTGATTTTCTACAGACGTATTTTCCCATTCTTTCCGCAAGGTTAACTTTCATATGCACGGGCAGACCGGAAGCAAACTCCGCCAGCCTGTAATCGAGGTAGGGGGTCCTGGTTTCAAGTGAATGCCGCATGGAAAGCTTATCCAGCCTTAAAACAACATAATCCGGGAGTCTTGATCTGCATTCCATTGCCAGAAGCTGATTCAGGGGATGCATACTGCTGTTAACCGCAGGCATGGCATCCTCGGGGAAGGTAACTTCTCCAGTTTCCGATCCAAGCAGTCTGGACAATTCAGACTGATCAAAGAGCAATTCGCTCTGGATAAAACGTTTACGTGGATTAGAAGCCCGTATAGGTATGTAATCCCGCAGCTCGGGAAAATCTTTAAGAAGGAGCTCTTTCTCTTTTTCCGACATGGAGCCGATCTCCTCGGCAGCCATCTCGAGCAGAAATTTCCTGTAACCGGCGAATACTTCGTCAGCCCCCTCTCCCGTAAGAACAACTTTCACATGCCTGGAGGCAAGCCTGCACACCTGATCCGTGGGAATGATAGTCCCCAGTGAAATGCAGTCCTCGACTGACCTGATAAGCCCGGGAAGATTCTCAAGTGACTCGGGATCGCAGGAGCTGTGTATCAGTTCTGCTCCGCTGAATACCTGTTGCTCTGCTCTCATCAGTGCCCTTACATCATCAAGTTCATTGTAAAGGGGATCATCGAAAGAAACGGTGAACAATTTGATATCCGGCTGGCTGACCGCTGCTAATGAAGCAACTGAAGAAGAATCTATACCGCCGCTGAGAAGGCTGGCAACTTCAACATCGGATCTCATTCTTATTCTGACCGCATCTTCCAGAAGCTGGATAAAGTGATCCTCAGCCTCTCTCCCGCTGGACGTAACACCATCCTTGCCGGGAAGATACTCCCAATACCGCCTTATAAGGAATGATCCGCTTTCAAGGCTGTATTCCAGAAAGGATCCCGGTGGAAGGCGCCGGATATTCCTGAACATGGTTCGCTCTCCAGGCACATATCGGTAGGAGAAGTAGACCGGTAGTGATTCCCGATCCAGCTCAGGTTTCATCGAGCAGCCATCGAGAAGAGGCTTGATCTCGGATGAGAAGAAGAAACCCTCCTCAGTAGAAGTATAGTAAAGGGGTTTGATACCGAATCTGTCTCTGAAAAGAAGTACTCTTTTCCG
>CAZUYF010000031.1:0-1098 GCA_964624675.1 uncultured bacterium | reverse complement strand
GAGGAGAGCTGCCGGGAAATAATACCGCTGATTCCGCACATCTGTCTTTCATACCTCCATCAGGTCAAAGCCAAATGGGAATATAATCCCGTGTCAAGTAGTAGGTATTTGAACGGCTAAAATCTGATAATATTCCTGAATTATCTATCTGCTCGTGTTCTGCTTTCAGAGCAAAGAACGGTACTTACTGAATCACTAGAACCTTGGCTCCCCTGACATTACCAGAGCGAAGTTCAAACAGAGCCAGGTTCGCATCCTCGAGAGGATACTCCTCTATCTCCGGCTGAATCCTCATTTCATCTGCCAGCTCAAGGAACCCGGAAATATCCCTTCTGCTTACGTTGGCTACACTCTTGATCTCCTTCTCCATCCACAGATGCGTCAAATAATCGATTCGAAGAAGATAATCCCTGTCATTGTTTTCCTTGCGGATAGCGTTGATAACAAGCCTGCCCTCGGGAGCCAGGTTTGGAAGAGCTTCCACCACCGGCTTCCAGACCGGAGTAGTATCTATGATACTGCGGAGCCTGACTGGAGATTCGGAAGCGGTATCGCCTGCCCATGCGGCGCCAAGCTCCATGGCGAATTCCTGTTCCCTCGGATTCCTGGCAAAAACGAATACTTCCGTGTCCGGATATCTGAACTTTACCATTTTCAGTACAAGATGAGCGGAACCTCCAAAACCAGTAAGGCCAAGGCTGTCTCCGTTCTTAATTCCCGATAGCCTGAGCGACCGAAAACCTATGGCTCCGGCGCATAGAAGGGGTGCCGCACTGGTGTCACTGAGATAATTGGGAATTGGGAATGCGGAACCCTCGGGAACCGCAATGAACTCAGCATATCCGCCATCGGCATCTCTCCCGGTAGCTTTGAATTCGCTGCAAAGGTTCTCGTTCCCTGCAAGGCAGTATGTGCAGCTACCGCAGGATGAGAAGAACCACCCGACCCCCACCCTTTCGCCGACCTGCCTGGTTTTCACATTATCACCGGTTTTTACAATACGGCCGACGACTTCATGGCCGGGAATCACCGGAAGAGATGGTGGTGCGGTACGGCCTTCTATCTCATCCAGCTCCGTATGGCAGACTCCGCATGCCA
>CAZUYF010000030.1:0-14050 GCA_964624675.1 uncultured bacterium | reverse complement strand
ACCTGCGATTTCTTACCGAAGCAGAAAATATCAGGTTCCACACCTATTGACTGCCAGGCCCACCATTCACCGGTTAGCCCCATACCTGTCTGAACCTCATCGAATATCAGAAGGAACTCGTGCTTATCGGCTCTGTCGCGGAGCTGCTGAATGTATTCGGGTCTGAAGTGGTTGTCGCCGCCTTCTCCCTGGATGGGCTCGATAACCATGCAAGCGATATCATGGCCATACTTGTTTATGGCATCGTCAATCTGGGCAAGTGATTTCTTTTCAGCCTCTATGACCGCATCAAGATTATCCTCAAGGGGGAATACAATGGCCGGGGGATCTACTCTGGGCCAGTCGAACAGAGGGAAATACATGTACTTCCTGGGGTCGGCTGTGTTTGTAAGGGAAAGAGTATATCCGGTTCTTCCGTGAAAGGAATGCCTGAAATGGATCACTTTCTTGCCGATCTCGCCTCTTCCGGCCTTGAGATTCTGCCTGACCTTCCAGTCGAAAGCTGTCTTAAGAGCATTCTCGACTGCAAGGGCACCGCCCGAAACGAAGAAAAGGTAGGGATGACTGTCTGGAATAACAGTATCAGCGAAAGCTTCCACAAATGAGGCAAGTTCTTCCGTATAGAAATCTGAGTTGGAAGGTTTGTTAATGGCTACATCAGCAAGATGGCTTCTGAACTCTTCCGTGCAGAGGGCAGGATGGTTCATTCCAAGAGGAGCCGACGCGAAAAAGCTGAAAAGATCGAGATAATCCTTATTCTCAGCCGCATCGTGTATGGTGCTCCCTTTACTTTTCTTCAGATCCAGAACCATATTGAACCCATCGGCCAGCATGTGGTTTGCAATCGTAGACCTGACTTCTGATGCTGGTATACGTTTCATGTACATCACCCCTTTCCAGAGATTGAAATTACTTTCTTGCGCTACTTCTGAACACACTTACCCGACTATCTGATAACTCGGATAAATTACATAGTGAGAGTGTCTCCAAATCTCACTTCTACAATGCTTTTTGTCAACTCTTATTGCAGGAAATATTGCGCAGGCGGTATATTTGTATTGTATGTTAAAAGCGTGATAGTTCAAAACCGTCAATCATTCTTACAGGGGGAATCAATGGAACCTATCAGAACTCTCGAGGAAATGAAGAATATCGCCAGGGAACTCCCCTCAAAACGGGTTGCCGTTGTGCGTGCCGATGAAGTTGAAACCATGTGCGCAATAGGCACCGCAGTTAAAAATGATATGGCGGATGCCGTGCTCATCGGTCCGGAAAAGGGAATCAGGGAAGCCGCTGAGAAGGCGGGTTTCGACCTCAACGGCGTTGAGATCATCCACGCGGAGGATGACAAGACTGCATCCAGCAAGGGTGTGGAAGTTATCCGTTCGGGCAACGCGGATCTTATAATGAAGGGTTTTGTAGCTTCAAGTACTTTCCTCAAAGCCATTCTGGACAGGGAAAAGGGGATCAGGGGCCCTGGAGTCCTGAGCCATGTTGCCGCATTTGATGTTCCCGGGTACCATAAACTTTTGATCATCACTGATGCGGCCATGAACATAGCCCCGGATTACGAGCAGAAAGTCGCGATGCTGAAAAATGCCATTATTGTAGCCAGAGCCCTTGGAATCGAACATCCCAAATCAACTTATGTATGCGCCAAGGAAGTTCCCTACGAGAAAATGCCCTGTACTATGGAAGCTGCAAAGATGAAGGAAATGGCTGATGCAGGGGAATTCGGGGACATTATCTTCGACGCTCCGCTCGCCATGGACCTCGCTGTGTCGTCCGAAGCCTGCAGGATCAAAAAGATCGACTCCCCTGTCGGAGGTGATGCGGATATCCTCGTCCTCCCTGATATAGAGGCTGCCAATATCCTTTACAAATCACTCATCTTCATTTCTGGTGGAGAACTTGGAGCTGTTATCATGGGTGCGAACAATCCGGTTGTACTCACATCAAGAGCCGATTCCGCCGAATCAAAACTATGTTCTATCGTACTCTCCACTGTTGTCGCCAACTATAGAAGCAAAGGTCAGGGCTGATGAACCTGGCCATCGCCAGCGATCATGCCGGCTTCCCTTTGAAGTGCGACCTCGTCCCCTGGCTTCTTGAGAAACTGGGTCTGACAGCTACAGATCTGGGTCCTCCATCGCCCGATTCGGTTGATTATCCTGACTTTGCCGGATACCTTTGCAGACATCTTCTGGAGGAAAACGCTGAGCGGGGCATCCTTATATGTAATTCGGGAATAGGCATGAGCATAAGTGCCAACAGGTATCCCGGTATCAGGGCTGCTCTCTGCCTCTTTCCGGAAATGGCTTACTATGCAAGGCATCATAATAATGCGAATGTACTGATTCTGGCGGGCGGGATAACCGCTCCGTTTCTTGCCAGGGAGATCGCAACGATCTTTCTTCGTGAGGAATTCGATGGAGGCCGGCACAGCAGAAGGACCGGCAAGGTTGAATCAGTACCACAAACGAATTTTAGATGAATTCAGCGGGGGAATAGGCAAATGATTGATATCGTCTGCGGGGCAAGGCCCAATTTCATGAAGGTCGATCCGATTATCAGGAACATCGATCCAGCTTTCGAGATAAGGATCATTCATACCGGGCAGCACTATGACCATATAATGTCTCAGAGTTTTTTCGATGAGCTGGAACTGCCGAGACCCGATATCAACCTTGAAGTAGGTTCAGCAAGCATAACCGTACAGACCGCAACCATAATGAAACGTTACGAAGAAGTTATTCTCAAGCGGATGCCCGATGCGGTGGTAGTTGTGGGGGATGTCAATTCGACACTAGCATGCTCACTTGTTGCCGTCAGGTACGGCATACCTGTAATACATGTCGAGGCGGGTCTTCGGAGTTTTGACCGCGACATGCCTGAAGAGATCAACAGAGTACTGACCGACCAGCTTGCCAGCCTGCTCCTTATTACCAGTTCCGAAGCGCGTGATAATCTGCTTGCTGAAGGCAGAAGCAGTGAGATGATCAGGCTCGTAGGGAATCCCATGATCGATACTCTGCTGAGGCTTCTACCCGCAGCGATGTCCGCCGGAGAGCAGTTATCGGAAGAACCCTTTGCGCTTGTTACACTTCACAGACCCTCGAATGTCGATGACCCTGACAGGCTGGGAGCTTTACTGGAAGCACTGGGTTGTCTGAATGACCTGCAAGTCTTTTTTCCCGCGCATCCGAGAACTCTCGGACACATTTTCGACTGGGGCATCACTATCCCGGACAGGATTACGATTGGAAAACCCCTGACGTACCTTAGCTTCATCAGGGCGCAGGCTGAAGCTTCTGTTGTGATAACCGATTCCGGAGGTGTTCAGGAGGAAACGAGTGTACTCGGAGTGCCATGCGTTACCGTTAGAACGAGCACTGAAAGACCGATAACTCTGGAACTTGGAACTAATGTTCTCTGTCCTGATGTATCCCGAATAGAGGAAGCAGTAGCAAGGCAGATCAAGAACCGTCCCGAATTGCCCCCGGAGATCCCGCTCTGGGATGGAAAAGCCGGAGTTAAGATTGCTGCATCCATAGAAAATTATATTGGAGCGAAGAGATGAAACCTGTTTTAATAGCATTATGGATTTTTGTATTACTGGTGCCTGTTGTTGCCTGCGGATCCAGCAATGGTTCGAGCGAAAGCGGGAACACAGATTCCGATCTTTCCATTACCGCTGCCGATGCGGGTACACAGAAGTTCGCGGTTTCAATTCAGGGCGACGATGTGGGATACATGCAGCTGGACATTGCAGGCCATGGAACCGATTCACTCCTTATAACACAGACCATCAGCTGGAACATGATCCTGATGGGTAACCGGAGAGACATCGAGATGACCATGATAGCTGTATCGGACAGGGAGTACGATCTGGGGCACATGGAGATGCAAATGTCCGACGGTTCCGCAACTATTACCATAAGGGCCTGGAGGCAGGATTCTCTTCTGATCTCGGAAATAGGCACCGCTGGAAGAGTGATCGAAAATTCAACCGTCCTGGAGGAAGATTACCTCCCGGTTCTGGCCGATCTGGCATGCGCCTCGATGGAATGGACGGAAGGACAGGAGAGGACTTTCAAGTCCTTTGATCCGGCCAGCGGCATGATACTTTCATCCACAGCCGTATGCGAAGGATTCGAGGAAGTATCCCTTCTTGGAGATACTGTAAATGCGGCCAGGTTGAGGCTCTCACAGATGGGAACAAGGAATACCGTCTGGGTATTCGAGGGTCAGATCATCAGGGAATACGAAGAAGGTCTCGGTATGGATATGACCCGCGTCCCCCCGGAGCAGGGAGGCGATATTGTGGCGACCAGAGATCTCTACGAAGTGTTTGCTGTTTCCTCAACTCCGATCTCGAACCCCAGAAACACAGAATCCAGAACCTTCGTCCTTCAGGGAGATATAGACTGGAACCTGTTCCATCTGAACATTCCACCCATCCAGTCAGCAATCGGCTGTACTGTAACGGTTTCAAATAGTGTGCCCGGTCAGATCGCTCAATTTCCGCCCTCAATACCCGAGGAACTCATTGAATACACTCTTCCCGAGTCTATGATACAATGTGATGATTCGGTAATTGTTTCGATGGCCCTCAGCCTGACGGACGGTTCAGCCGATTCGTGGGAAGCCGCAAGACGAATCGCTTCATTCGTTGACACAAGTGTTGAGAACAGCCCTACGGTTTCCCTGCCTTCAGCAGTGGATGTGATGGAAAACCTGAGGGGAGACTGTAACGAGCATACAATACTCACTGTGGCTCTTGCTCGCGCGGCTGGCCTGCCAGCCAGGATCTGTGCCGGTATTGTATATCTGAACGGTTCGTTCGGATACCATGCCTGGCCGATGATCTGGACAGGGGAATGGGTAGCGATGGATCCGACATTCAGCCAGTACATTGCGGATGGAACCCATATTATTCTGGCTACGGGAGATCTCGAATCGCAATACGTGGTCAACTCTGCAATCGGCAGATTAAGCATTATCGAGCTGGAAAAGGACTGATGGTTTCCAAGGCCGAAACCCATGCAATGAAAAAGGCTCTGAAACTGGCGATCCACGGCAGGGGCATGACCTTTCCCAATCCCATGGTTGGCGCGGTCATCCTTGACCGTGATGGAAACCATGCGGGAGATGGCTTCCACAGAAAATGCGGAGCACCCCATGCTGAAGTAATCGCCATCGCATCTGCAGGTGACGCTGCATCGGGCGGCACCATGGTTGTAACCCTGGAGCCATGCTGTCATCATGGCCGTACCGGACCCTGCACCGATGAAATTATCAGGGCGGGGATCTCAAGGGTAGTTATTGCCATGACCGATCCCGACCCGAGGATGAGCGGTGAGGGAATAAAACAGCTCGAATCAGCTGGAATTGAAGTAGAAACCGGTCTTCTCTCCGGAAAAGCTCACGAGCTCAACAGGGTGTACCTTCACTACCTTGAAACAGCAAGGAGCTGGGTCACTCTCAAGATAGCTCTAAGCCTTGACGGCAGAACAGCCGCGGCCGATGGAAGCAGCAGGTGGATATCGTGTGAGAGATCACGCAGACGGGTGCAGAAGATGCGGGCTTCCGCCGGGGCTGTACTGACAGGAGCGGGAACGGTACGAGCGGACGATCCGGAACTGACCGTCCGTCTTCCTGGTATCCTGCCCGGAAGGCAGCCTGTACGTATAGTTGTTTCAGCCACCGGTGATTTCGGAGAATCATGGAAGATCTTCAGGAGTCAGGGAAGAGTTATTATCGCTGTCCCGGAAGGTGTGTCGACCCGCCTGACTGAATACACGGATATACCCGGAGTTGAAGTATGGGAGTTTCCCGCTGATTCCCGGACCCGGGGAATCAACCTCACCTCTCTGTTTGAGAGGACAGCCCTTGAAGGTATAAGCGAAGTTCTCTGCGAAGCGGGAAGCGATCTTTCTACACGGTTACTGAAGGATGAACTGGTTGATTCTGTCAGTATTTTCACCGCACCTGTGATACTTGGAGGTGGGGGAAGACCGGCTTTTGAATTGCTTGGAATAAACAGTATTGGGAACGCGATAAGGTTGGAAAATGTTTCATCCCGTCGCTCCGGGTCCGATTTCCTTACGGAGGGTCGCATTGTTTACCGGACTGATTGAGGACAGGGGAAAAGTGAAGTCGCGATCAGGCGGCAGCCTGATCGTTCAGACAAAGCTTTTCGAAACGGCATCCCGCGGAGACAGCATCGCTGTTGATGGTTCCTGCCTGACGGTGAGCGGCATAGGTAACCGGAGCATCTCGTTTCATTGCTCTTCGGAAACCGTTTCAAGAACTATCATTTCCGGATACTATCCTGGCACTGAAGTGAACCTTGAACGGCCTCTCAGATTTTCGGACGGACTGCATGGCCATATTGTTACAGGCCATGTGGACTCCACTGCGGAGGTTCTTAAAGTAAAGAGGAGCACAGAGGGTATGACTGTATGGATATCCTGTTCCGGAAAGAACTTCCAGCTGCTGGTGGAAAAGGGATCCATAGCGGTCAGCGGAATAAGCCTCACCGTTGCCTCACTGGCACCGGACAGATTCTCAGTTGTCCTGATACCGGAAACACTTGAGCGAACTACAGCGGGGAACTGGAAGCCGGGTTCACATGTGAACCTTGAATACGATATTATTGGTAAGTACGTTTTGAAGCAGACCGATGCAGTTATTGGAAACAGACGGTTGAGGGATTACCTTGAGCAGTAGCAGAATATCCGGAGCAGAAGAAGCTATAGAAGCCATCCGCAGCGGGAAAATGGTCGTTGTGGTGGACGATGAGAACAGGGAGAACGAGGGAGACCTGATAATTGCAGCCGAAAAGTGCAATGCTGAGGCTGTGAATTTCATGGCTACCGAAGGAAGAGGTCTTATATGTCTTTCTATGGAGGAGGAGACCCTCGATAAGCTGGATATTCATGAGATGGTTCCCAGAAACACTTCCCTCCATGAAACAGCATTCAGGGTAAGCATCGATGCGATTGAAGGAGTGTCCACAGGTATATCCGCCCATGACAGGGCAAGAACGATTGCAGTTACAATAGATCCCTTTTCACAGGCTTCCGACCTGGCCAGACCAGGCCATATCTTCCCGCTGGCTGCGAGGCCCGGGGGAGTTCTTTCAAGAACCGGTCACACGGAAGCGGCGGTTGATCTCGCCAGACTGGCAGGACTTAAACCTGCGGGTGTTATCTGCGAGATTATGAGCCGGGACGGTTCCATGGCAAGGCTCCCTCAGCTCATTGAATTTGCCGCGAAACACGGCCTAGTCCTTACATCGGTCGAGGAACTGGTTCGATACCGCAGGAAAACAGAAAAGCTGGTCAGAGAGATAGCCAGATCAACACTGCCCACAGATTATGGTTTGTTCGATCTTCATATATTCGAAAGTATAACCGAGGGAGAAGTGCATGTAGCCCTTGTGAAGGGTGATGTAGGCGGCAGGGATAACGTACTTGTAAGGGTACATTCACAATGCCTTACAGGAGATGTATTCGCTTCCCGCAGATGTGATTGCGGAAGCCAGCTCCATGCGGCGATGAATAAAGTTGATCTCGAGGGGCTGGGAGTAATTCTGTATATGGCGCAGGAGGGGCGTGGAATAGGCCTGGCAAACAAGATAAAAGCTTATCACCTGCAGGATCACGGGCTGGATACAGTTGAGGCTAACGAAGAACTGGGCTTCCCCGCGGACCTCAGAGATTACGGAATCGGCGCACAGATCCTGGCTGAACTTGGTCTTACTACGATAAAGCTGATGACAAACAATCCAAAAAAGATCGTAGGGTTAAGGGGATACGGCCTGGAGATAACGGAGAGAGTCAGAATAGAGATTCCACCTACCGAGGAGAATCTCAATTACCTCAGAACGAAAAAGACAAAGCTCGGACATATGCTGGAGGGAGTAGATGATGACCTGGATTCATGAGGGTCAGCTTGACGGCACCGGGATCAAACCTGCTGTTGTCGTATCAAGGTTCAACAATTTCATTACAAAGAAGCTTCTTGACGGAGCTCTTGACTGCCTGGAAAGACACGGTGTAAATACCGATGATATTAACGTTTTCTGGGTTCCGGGAGCATGGGAGATTGCCCCCGTTGCAGTGAGAATAGCCGATACCGGGTTATTCGACTGTGTTATCTGCCTCGGTGCCGTAATACGCGGAGAGACCCCCCATTTCGAGTACGTATCCGCTGAAAGTGCGAAGGGCGTATCCCAGGCAGCCATGCTTGCGGATGTTCCGGTTATTTACGGTATCATTACCGCTGATACAGTTGACCAGGCTGTTGACAGGGCAGGGACCAAATCCGGCAATAAGGGATTCGATGCAGCAATGACAGCTATTGAGATGACAGCGCTTTACGAGTTTGTAGAGGATATGGAAGAGCCCATAGATTCCCCGAATGCTGAAGAGGAGTCGACACAGGAGTAATGGGTATAAGAAGCAGAGGACGCAAAGCCCTTCTTCAGGCCAGGTATGCCATGGAAGTAAACAGCGAATCTCTTTCGGTTAATCTGGAGGATATCAGACTGCTTCTGGCAGATCCGGATCTGGGACTGGGTGTTCCAATGGAATCGGAGGATTGGCACTGGGTATCCGATCTTGCAAGGGCAGTCCACCATAACAGAAAAGAAATCGACACAAAGATCGAAGGTGCCCTGAAGAACTGGACGATAGACCGGCTCAGTCTTGTGACTCGCCTGATACTTGAACAGGCACTCGGGGAAATGTACTACTTCCAGCCGCCGACCCCGCCTCCAATTGTTATTGATGAATCGATCAAACTGGCAAAGGCCTTCGATACGGATGAAACCGCAGGTTTTGTGAACGGAGTTCTGGACACTATCGTTAAAACCTGCAGCACAGATGCTTCTCCCTCCGGTGGATAATACATGTTAATCAGACTCATTTCTGATATTCACAGTAATTTTCAGGCTCTTGAGGCTGTTCTGACCGATCCTCCGGGAAAAGAGGCGGATAGAACATTCTGCCTTGGTGATATCGTTGGTTACGGTGCAGACCCTTCCCGGTGCATCGAGAAGGTACGAAGTGAATGCGATCTTGTGGTTGCCGGTAACCATGACGCAGGAGCGGCAAAGAGGGTATCCCTGGACAGATTCAACTGGGAGGGAGTCACAGCGATAAGGTGGACCAGATCGGTCCTGTCGAAGAATGATATAAACTGGCTTTCCCTGCTCCCGTATCACGCTGAACACGATGATTTCTTTCTCTGCCACAGCTATCCTGCAGATCCTGAAAGCTGGACATACCTGCTCCGCCGGAATCATGCCCTTGAATCCATAAGCGTAAGGCAGGGGTATATATCGCTGATTGGTCATACTCACCTGCCGGGATGCTGGACGGAAGACGGTAACTACATCGAGTCTTCAAAGGGAGATTTTTCAAAAGTAAGGATTGTCAATGTCGGCAGCGTCGGACAGCCCAGGGACAGAGATCCAAGGGCAGCTTACGCTCTTATCGATACCGAAGCCCGAACCTGGGAACACTTCAGGGTGGAATACAGCATCGATGACACCGCCGCAAGAATAAAGGAGGCAGAGCTGCCCTCCGTTCTATGGGAGAGGCTTTACAAAGGACATTGATAGAATTCTGACCCATCGTGTCCCTCCTATCTTAGAATCACAAGGCTTTCGGTGAATTCCGTACAGTCTCCCCATACGCGGACGGTATATAGACCGGATGGCAGGTCATCGATCCCTACCGTTCTGCTTATTCCTCCTGTCTGAACAGGGATCTGACCGGTTGAAATAACAATTCTTCCCGTGATGTCGAAGATTTCAATTTCTATACTACCGTTTCCCGTGGGATTTACTAACAGGTTCACCACGCTCATTGCAGGATTCGGGTAAAGAGAAACAAATGGTGGGCCAGTATCGTTTCCGGAGCTGATCCCGGTCCAGTCAACGTATACCGAATCGATGTTGGAAAGCCCCGTTTCCACCTGGTTTGAATCAAGTGCGCTCACAGCAAAGTAATTCCAGCCGAGGGGAAGTTCCCAGATACTCACCTGGCGTTCAGCCGTGAGGAACAGAGGATCCAGCTGGGATGAAGAGGTGCCCTGCCATATTCTGTAAAGGTCGAATTGATCGCTGCCGAAAACATTATAAGTGAGCACAGCGGTGCTGTTGACGCTGTCTACTTCTGCTATCAGATAGGGAACGAGAGCCTGACCCTCCCAGTCGAACTTGTACGCTCTGTAGCTCTCGAGGACAGGGTCCTCGAACCTCATTGAATGCTCCTCTATTCCATCAGGATTAACTTCCGTAACGTCGGAGAAGGTCGTGATGCCATGTATATCTCCCCACCCGACAACGTAATTCCCCCCCGGTAATCTCTGCATAGACCCCATATGTGTTCCGTAGAGACCAGGTTCCTGGTAGCTCCAGACGAGGGTGGCCGTCATCGTGTTTGTATCCAGCAGGTATTCCAGGCCTCTTGAGACCTGCGGGCTATGGAATCTGCCGTTGTCAAAGACAGTATACAGACCGGGTTCAAAGGAGTTGAAATCATGCTGTGAACTGAAGCCGCCAAGGGGATCACCTACCATTGTGAACCAGCTTGAATCGGCGTCCAGGCCTCCGAACCTCCAGATTACATCTCCCGTTGTCTGGTCGATCTTAGTGCATTCACACAATGACAGGCAGGAGAGTAGAATGTTGCCGTCCAGGTCTTCTGCAATGGAATTGCAGTGTACATAATCCACCACCGCAGCTGTCAGATCAACAAAGTGGGCAGCCTCCGTTATTTCGAAATGATCAAAACTGCTCCACTGAAAAACAGGTACATGATTCTCATCCTGCTCCTGAACCAGAAGGCCCATGACCAGTGCGTTCGGATTTCCACCGGGGACGATCAGAGACATGTCGATGTATCGCGCGTCAACGCCTATCAGCAATGCATTCCCATTCTCCCGCATACTTATGTCGTGTATGTCCGTTGGATATCCAATGACTCTGAATGAATCCTGAAAAGCATATGTGTCGTCCATGACAAGCCAGGTTATCGTATTACCTGACAATCTGGTACCCAGGGTCAGAAGATTCCCTGGCTGTACTTCCACACAGAAGATCCCCTTGTTCCAATGCCAGTAGAACAGAGGTTCGCCATCGTTGTCCGCGATTATAAGGTAGGAATTGTTGGTAGCGTCCGCTGTAGTTAGAGTTCCAAAGAAGAAATTGCCGTTAGCGGGCTGTCCCGAAACATTCAGAACAAGTTCCGGAAAGTCCAGGGGAACCGATACGCCGTAGGTGATATCTTCAGAAATACTTCTCTGAAACACTCCGGTCCCACGATTGCCGCCGGTGAATAGATTCTCTTCCTGGCAGGAGAAGGGTACTTCCGGAGGATTCTCTGGGCGCACAGTAAAAGACCATTCGGTGGAACTGGATGACCATTGAAGGTTAACGTCAACTCTTTCGCCCAGTGCAAAATCCCGCGAAGGCGTAAGTACCAGTCTTTTCCCGTCCGAAGAAATGTAATAGTGGCAGTCAAGCTCTCCTGAGATACTTCCGTTTACTCGAACATCCAGTATTTCAGGAACGGGCCCATCGAATCCGATTATCAGCCTGCTTTCAGCACTTTGCCAGTCGGACCCGTCCAGAGGGGATATGTAGGTAATCCCGTTACCGGCCGCCATGGATGAGAATGCAAACAGAGAGGTGAAGATCATGCATAGTATTACGTTCATATCAACAACCAATCGTCATTATGGCATCCGCAGGTTTGTCCTGAGGAAAATCTCCATATATCCAATTCTATCTAAATCTCAGGAGTATAGCACGTTACACTTACCATCATGTCCGCTGCAGTATCCCGCTACTCTCTTTGATGGCATTTATCCGTAATCCTGTAAATCGTGTATAGTACAGCTGATGATCAGATGTCGGAATCATTGAGAGGGGCGTTTCATCGTGGTTCCAGACCAGCCTGAAGAGTAGTGAGGCCGGACGTCACTTGCGATACTTACCTGGAGTATCCTTCATTACACTTATTACCCTGTCCGCGGTAGCATCCCAGTTGAAACCCGCTGCCCATTCCAGACCGTTCTTTCCAAGGTTGGATCTCAGAGCAGGATCGGTAGCCAGCCTGTCCATTTGAGATGCGAGATCCTCCACATTACCATGAGGTACCAGAATGCCTGTTCTGCCGTCCTGTACCGAATCCCGCAGGCCGTCGCTGTTGCTGGCGATAACAGGTGTTCCGCAGGCATTTGCTTCGATTACCGTCAGGCCCCACCCCTCCTTCTCCGATGCGAATACCGCTGCCCAGGCTTTTCGGAGCCAGTGAAGCTTGCATTCCTGGGGTACGAATCCTTCGAAGGTGACGACCCGATCAAGACCAAGGCGCAAGGCGGTCTTTTTAAGTTCATTCTCATAATCACCGGATCCCAGCACTGCAAGCCTGTAGTTCTTTCCGGTATCCCGAAGTACAGCCAGAGCAGCGAGAATGAACTGTACGCCCTTGTACTTCTTGAGCCTGCCTACGTAAAGGAATGTACCCTGTTCAGGATCAGGTTCTCCCGGATTGTAGAAATCGGTGTCTATCCCGCATGGGATAACCGAAATATTCTCAGCTGGAATCCCTCTTCTGATGAGATCATCCTTCGTGGAGTCAGAAATCGCTACAAAGGGACATCTTCTGTAAACTCGTGGAATGAAGGACTCCATGAAATTCACGTACAATGCAAGAGGCAGGGCGACTTCCCTGTACGCTGTTGTACCGAATAGATGAGGAACGATGGTAAGAACAGGGACCGGGGACCATCGAGGGCTGTAGAAGGGTATCTTGCAGAGGTCCTCGATCACAAGGTCGAAACTGGATGCTATATCGAGGGAGAGGGCAAATTTCTTCAGCGTAAAATTGAAAGTGTTCCGCTTTCCATGGCGGAGGATACGTACTCCGTCTATCATCTCTTCATGAGGAAGGCCTGCTACCGCCTGTGAGATCTGTGTAACCGTATGACCCCCGGCTGCCGTTCTCTTTAGTATTTCGTGCAGATGAATCTCGGCACCACCGGTTTCAGGATTCTTCGGATCCCTCCAGTTAAGAGCTAGAATACGCATTTCATTCGCCCCGCTTCTTTGCTGCGATGATTCCGACGATGTAGCCGAGTCTCGGTCCCAGGAAGGACGCTTCCATCCTTCTTCTGAGGCTGCCCCGAAGTCTGTGAACAGGGGGCAGGAGAACGGGCCGCAGAGGCATCCTGATACCCAGCTTCATAAGCAGTTCCCGGAGTATTTTATAGGCAAGGGAGGGGGAAAAGAACCTTCCGTAAGTCCGTTCGGGCTTCAGTCCTGCTTCTCTTAGAAGTTCTGCAAGCTGACCTGCGGTGAACTGGGTTTCCCAGCCTGCGAACCATACATTCATGGCGATAAGAGCTTTCTTTATCAGTGTGTAGATGTGAACTGTCTGCGGGACGTCAACAAGAACTATTCCGTTCTCCTTCACCACCCTTACGTTTTCGCGCAGGAGAGGCATTGGGTCGCGAAAATGCTCCAGGACTCCCTGATGAAAAACAAGATCAATCGAATTATTCCGAATGGGCAGTGCAAGGGCATCACCGCAGACAAGAAGCAGCTCAACCCCCGCTCTCTGAGCTGCCTCACGGGCAAGCCTGAGGGCTTCATGGGAGTAATCAAGTGCTACCGAAACTGCTCCGTTTTCCGCCAGAATGACACTGTCCCTGGCGGTTGCGGCGCCTACCTCCACTACGACTGCGTCTGTGATATCCATCCGTCCGAGGAGTTCCTCAGGGATACGCCCATCGTTGTCGTAGATCTCGTCAAGATCACGATCCCTTTTCCAGAAATCGTCCCAGTGTTTTCGCCCTGATGTTCTTTCAGTCATAGAGGTAATCTAAGCAAAAGGGGCCGGGCGTCACTTCTGGTCACTTATCCTGTAAGTAACCAGAAGTGACGCCCGGCCCCGCAGCTCGGCCGGCCCCGCAGCCGAAATCCTGATTTATCAGTTTATAAGATCTCTTCTTCCAGTCCAGCCGAGGTAAT